>JAKLDR010000210.1 GCA_022703445.1 Planctomycetota bacterium
GCGGCGGCCGCAAGAAGGCCGTGGGGCGCTTCGGCGGCAGCCAGGCCACCGAAAGCGCCGTGGAGGCCGCGCTGCGCTGGCTGGCCAGACACCAGGAGGCCGACGGGTCCTGGACTCCCACCAAGTACGAGATGACCCAGGAGGGGGGCGACACCCGCTCCCGCGTGGGTTGCACCGGGCTGGCTCTGCTCGCCTTCCTGGGTGCCGGCTACACCGAGAAGTCGGGCATGTTCGCCGAGAACGTCAAGCGCGCCCAGGCGTGGCTGATCAAGCAGCAGAAACCCAGCGGCGCGATCTGCGAGCGCGAGGGCGGCGGTTCGTCGGTGTCCACCGGCTACAACCACGCCTGCGCGGCGCTGGCCCTGGCCGAGGCCTACGGCATGACCAAGAACCCGGAGATCGGCAAGGTGGCCCAGAAGGCCGTGGAGTACAGCATCAAGGGTCACCAGGTGCCCTACGGCGGCTGGCGCTACGACGCCAAGGAAAGCGAGGACACCTCGGTCACCGGCTGGTTCGTGATGCAGCTCAAGTCCTCGAAGATCGCCGGGCTGACCGTGGACGGGTCAGGCTTCCAGGGGGCCATGAGCTTCCTCGACAAGAACACCAACAAGGAGGGGCGCACCTCCTACAACCTCGGCGAGAAGGGCCCCTCGCCGGCCATGACCGCGGTGGGCATGGTCTGCCGCCAGTTCATGGGCACGCCCAATGACAACCAGGTGCTGGTAAAGGGCTCCGACTACCTCGTCAAGAACCTGCCGTCCTGGGAGAAAGGCAAGCAGGAACAGCTCGAGGGCGGCGACGCCGGCTTCTACTACTGGTACTACGGCACGCTGGCCATGTTCCAGATGGGCGGCGACCGCTGGACCAAGTGGAACGAGGCCCTCAAGCCGACGCTGCTCACCAACCAGTGCAAGGGCGGCGTCCTGGACGGCTCGGTCAACGACAAGGACGGCTCCTGGGACCCAATCAGCTGGATCGACAAGTACGGCGGCCGGGTCTTCACCACGGCCTGCGGCGCCCTGACCCTGGAAGTCTACTACCGCTACCTGCCGATGTACTCCAAGTAGGGGCGATCCGCGGGCGCAGGCTGCGGGCTGTAGGAACACTGGTATAACAGAAGGGGGCGGGCCGAAAGGGCCCGCCCCCTTGCTTTTTGGAGCGCGCTCGGCTCTCGGACAGTCCCTTCTTTTCTGGGCTTGCGCGCCGGCCGCCAAAGCTATAATACCCCCCCAATCCGGGGGGGTGTTCCTCCCGGAGCGGGACGCCGGCCCGCGGAAGGTCCGGCGGGATGTGAGGAGGGGTTGTCCAGATGTTGAAGCAGCTGTTGGCAGTGGTTGTGGGTCTGGGTCTGGTCGCGGTTCTGGCCGGCGGCGCTCTGGCGGCCGACGAGGCGAAGACCGAGACGGTCAAGGGCGTGGTCAGCGTGGTCAAGGCCGAAGATGGCAAGGTCACCGTGACCCTCAAGGCCGGCGATGTGGTCTACTCCGTGGCCGGAGAAAAGGCCAAGGAGCTCGAGGGCATGGACAAGAAGTCCGTCGAGGTCACCGGCACCGTCGCCGAGAAGGACGGCAAGAAGACCGTCACCGTCGCTTCCGTCAAGGCCGTCGAGGCCACCAAGTAGTCACCCAGGCACAAACAAGCCGCGGGGAGGCCGGTTCCCGGCCTCCCCGCGGTGTTTATGGACCAGCAGGCCTTACACGCCCGCTCTGCCGCCCATTGCGTGCCACCGCCAGAGGTTAAACCCCCACATGGCGACCACCATGGCGATCATGGCCGGGGGGAACCATTTGGCACGTGCGATTCGCGCACCGCAGCCCGGCCACAGTCGCTCGAAGAGCGGTTTGGCCACCAGGAAGAGTGCCGCGGCGTAGAAGAGATACCCGAAGGGGTTGAAAGCCCAGGCCTCGGCGAACTGTCCGTAGGAAATGGCACAAAAGGACCTGGTCAGTCCGCACCCGGGGCAGGGCAGGCCGGTGTACTTGCGCATCCAGCAGACGTCAAAGGAAGGCAGCAGCGTTCCGGGAAGAAAAAGGGCGCTGAGGCCGAGTACGGCCCCAGCGCCCAAGGACAGGAGATACCGGCTTACGAGGTTCGAGCCCTTCACCGGTCAGGACGAAGCGTCAGCTAGGCCTTGACTTGGCCCTTAAGACCCATCGCCTTGACCAAGAAGATGATCAGCAGGACCAGCCCAGCGAGACCGGCGAGCATGCCCAGGTAGGGAATGATGCTGCATGCTACGCAGATGGCGAAGGCCCACCCGATCTTCTCTCCGCAGTCTTCCACGTCAGTGCGTCCGACGGAGTCAAAGTAGGCCTTGAAGGACTGGGCAAGCCTCGGGAATACGAAGAAGTTCCACACCAAGCCAAAGCAAGGGATGAGCAGCAGCCAGACCATGCCCGGCTCCATCTTCCTGAACTGTTGCGGAATGGCCTGGAAGCAGGTGGACAGCAACCAGCAGATGACGGCCTGAATTGCCAAAGAAACAAGCACGATGATGACCATGAAGGCCATCATTGCAGCTATTACGGCCGCGAAACCTTCCCCGCCGCCCTGTGATCCCATCTATTACCCCTCCAAAAAAGCCGGCCCTCTGCCGGCGCCTTACATCAGACGGCTTGTCGTGGCGAACCGTTCGCCCACAGCCCGGCAGTCTATGCCTGGCTTGCCCAAAGTCAACCGCGTTGCCCGGCCTCACACATCCAGGTTCGAGATCTCCAGCGCGTGGTTCTCGATGTACCTGCGCCTTTCGGCCACCTCCTCGCCCATCAGCAGCGAGAACATCCGCTCGGCCTCGGTGCCGTCGGTCATGCTCACCCGCAGCATGGAGCGACAGGATGGGTCCAGGGTGGTCTTCCAGAGCTGGTCGGGGTTCATCTCGCCCAGCCCCTTGTAGCGCTGGATATCAAGGCCCTCGCGGCCGAACTCGCGCACCTTGGGCAGCAGGTCCACCAGCCCGGGCAGGGCCACCCGCTGGCCCTCGTTGACCAGCCAGTAGCGCGGATCGTTGGCGTCGTAGTCGGCCTCGGGCAGGAGCTCGGCCAGGCCGAAGCCCAGCTCAGTCAGCCGCGCCACGGTCTTGCGGAGCTCGCGGGCCTCGTGGAGCTCCTGGATGATCACCTGCTCGCGCTCCTGGACGACCTCCTCGGCCTTGGCCGCCGGCGCGGCGCCGGCGGCTTCGGTTCCAGGGGCGGCGGTCCCGTCCTGCGCGGCCTTCTCGCCGTTGCCGGCGCCCTGTTCCCCGCCCGCCGCCTTGCGCTCGGCCTCGAGCCTGGCCAGGAAGGCGGCCTGCTCCTCGGTCGAGTAGAAGAAGTGTTCCTGGTCCCCGACCAGCACGCGGCAGATCGGGAACTCGCCGTCCTTGGCCAGGCCCAGCACCCGCTCCAGGTCCAGTCCGCGCTTCCGGAAGGCCGACCCGTGGCCCTCGAGCTTCTCGAGGGCGGTGACGATCTTCTTGAGGGCCTCGCCCTTGAACTCCTCCTTGGTGCCGGTGATCTCCAGCGAGGTGCCGTCCAGGCCGAGCGCGGTCAGCGCCGAGCGCATCTCCGCGTCGGTGGTGACGTACTCCTCCTTGTCCTTGCGCTTCACGCGGTACAGCGGCGGCTGGGCGATGTAGACGTGCCCGCCTTCGATCAGCTTGCGCATGTGCCGGAAGAAGAAGGTGAGCAGCAGCGTCCGGATGTGCGAGCCGTCCACGTCGGCGTCGGTCATGATCACCAGCTTGCCGTAGCGCCGCTTGGAGAGGTCGAACTCCTCCTCGCCGATGCCGGTGCCGAGCGCCGAGATGAGCGCGGCGATCTCGGCGTGGCCGATCATCTTGTCGATGCGGGCCTTCTCGACGTTGAGGATCTTGCCGCGCAGCGGCAGGATGGCCTGGAAGTGCCGGTCGCGGCCCTGCTTGGCCGAGCCGCCGGCCGAGTCGCCCTCCACGATGAATAGCTCGGTGGTCTCGTTGTCGCGGCTCTGGCAGTCGGCCAGCTTCCCGGGGAGCGACCCCGGCGAGAGCGCCCCCTTGCGGCGGGTCAGCTCGCGCGCCTTCCGGGCCGCCTCGCGGGCCAGCGCCGCCTGGACGGCCTTGAGGATGATGGTCTTGGCCGTCCTGGGGTGCTCGTCGAGGTAGATGCCCAGGGCGTCGTTGACCGCCTGTTCGACCACGCCCTGGACCTCGGAGTTGCCCAGCTTGCCCTTGGTCTGGCCCTCGAACTGCGGCTCGGCCACCCGGCAGCTGACGATGGCGGTCAGCCCCTCGCGCAGGTCCTCGCCGGTCGGCGGCTCGTCGCCCTTGAGCAGGTTGTGGTTGCGAGCGTAGTTGTTGAAGGTGCGGGTCAGCGCCGAGCGGAAGCCCGACACGTGCGTGCCGCCCTCGATGGTGTTGATGTTGTTGACGAAGGAGAAGAGCGCCTCGTTATAGCCGTCGTTGTATTGGAAGGCCACCTCCACCTCGCAGCCCTCGCCCTGGCGGGAGAGGTGGATGATGTCCTCGTGGACCGGCACCTTGGAGGCGTTGAGGTGCCGGACGAACTCGACTATGCCCCCCTCGTAGAAGAAGCGCTCGTTCTTGTCCTTGTCGGCGCGCTCGTCGGAGATGGTGATGGCCAGTCCGCGATTCAGGAAGGCCAGCTCCCTGAGCCGGTTGGCCAGGATGGAGTACTTGTACTCGGTGGTCTCGAAGATCTCGGCGTCCGGCTTGAAGACCACCCGCGTCCCGCGCTTCTGGGCCTTGCCCAGCTGCTTGACCGGCGCCACCGGCTTGCCGCGCTCATAGCGCTGGAAGTGGACGATGCCGTCGCGGTAGACCTCCACCTCGAGCCACTCGGAGAGCGCGTTCACGCAGCTCACGCCCACGCCGTGGAGGCCGCCGGACACCTTGTAGCTGCCCTTGTCGAACTTGCCGCCGGCGTGCAGGGTGCAGAGCACCACCTCAAGGGCCGAGCGCTTCTGCTCCCTGTGCATCTCCACCGGGATGCCGCGCCCGTTGTCGGTGACCGACACCGAACCGTCGGAGTTGATGCTCACCGCTATCTCGTTGCAGTGACCGGCCAGGGCCTCGTCCACGGAGTTGTCGACCACCTCGTAGACCAGGTGGTGCAGTCCATGCTCCCCGGTGTCGCCGATGTACATGGCCGGCCGCTTGCGAACCGCATCGAGGCCCTCGAGGACCTTGATGGAATCCGCGTTGTACGCCGCGCCTGCCTTGGCTTTGGTGTCAACCTGTTCGGTCACTCTCAGCCCCTATCGCCATCGGCCAGTACGAACCTGATCTCGCGCACGCCCAGCGGCTCCGGCTCGCCCGCGAGCCTCCCCACCAGCTCCGCCCGCCGGTACCCCCCCAGCTCGGCCAGCAGGACGCTGGAGTCCACCTCCACGGTCAGCAGCCCGCGACGCAGACTCCGCGGCCAGCTGTGGACCGCCAGAGCCTCTCCGACCGTCCGGGACCACTTCCTTTCGGCCCTGGCCAGCAGCGAACGGCTGCGCCTGGCAGGCTGGACCACCGCCCGGGCCAGGACGTCGCCCAACCGCTCCGGCTGGCCGCCCCCGGACCCCGGCCTGCGTGCGCCCGACACCGTGCATCCTGCCGTATCGGACTACTGCGCTCCCTCGCCGCGCAGGCGCACCGGCATGATCACGTTGAGGTACTCCCTGCCCTCGCAGATCAGGGCCGGACGCTGGGCATCCTTGAGTTCCAGCACGGCCTGGTCCTTCTCCAGCCGGCTCATGGCATCGAGCAGGAACTGCGGATTGAAGGCCACTTCCAGATCCGGACCGGAGTACTCGGCCTCCACCACGATGCTGGCCTCGCCGCGCTCTGCCACCCGGGCCTCCACCTCGACGCGGCCCTTGGATGGCCGCAGGACCACCGCCCTGGTGTCGGCCGTGGTGAAGTTCATGGCCT
>JAKLDR010000211.1 GCA_022703445.1 Planctomycetota bacterium
TTTCGGTGGCCTGGCTGCCGCCGAAGCGCCCCACGGCCTTCTTGCGGCCGCCGCCGTCGCGGTAGCCGAAGACGCCGGCCATGCCGCCGCCGCCCACGCCGATCGAGCCGACCGTGCCGGTGCCGCCCAGCGGGATGTCCGAGATGGCGTCCTCGTTGCCGCGGGCGGTCTTCTTGTCCATGTTGTTGTCGGTCTCGAAGGTCTCCGACTCCTCCATCTTCTCATGGACGACCACCGGCGTATCCACCTGGGTCTCGGCCTGGATCTCCTTGAGGTTCTTGAAGATGTCGCGCTTCTTGTTGGGATCGTACTCCGGCGGCTTCTGCTTGACGACGTCGGTGCTGATGATGACCTCGTCCTGCTTCTGCGGGGCCACGGCGGTGGCCAGCAGTGCGATGAGCAGGAAGAGCACCGCGTGGGTGGCTGCCGAGATCACCCACCAGGGCAGCGCCCCAACCCGGCGCTCCAGGCGCGTTGACCAGTCCCCTTCGCCATCGAGCGGAACCTCCCCTTCGCCGGGGAGTTGTTCGGCGGGCAGTTGTCCCTGGACTTCCTCGATTGCAGAACGCAGGTCAGTTGAGGTGGCCATTGTCGAGTCTCCTTGGCTTGCTGGCTGCCCGCTACTTGCTGTACATGGGCAGATAGCGGTAGTAGACTTCCAGGCACAGGGCCCCCAGAGCCGTGGTGTAGATGCGTCCGCACTGCTCCTCGTAGTGCCCCTTGGGATCCCAGGAGCCGTCCTTGTCGTTGGCGGAGCCGTCCATAGGGCCACCCTTGCACTGATTGTCGACCAGGGTCTTCTTCATGGGATCGTTCCATTCCTTCCAGTTGTCGCCGCCGGTCTGGAACATGGCCAGCGTGCCGTAGTACCAGTGATAGAAGTCCTGCTTTTCCCAGTCCGGCTTGTAGCCAAGGACCCAGGGGGCGCTCTTCTTCATGGTCTCGTCGTCTCGTGGAACGCCCATGAAGAGCCGGCAGACCATGCTCATGGCCGTCCGTCGGGCCGAGCCGAGGTCGCCGCCCTTGGGCCCGGCGCCCATGTAGTTGGCGGAAGAGATCTGCGACTTCTCGTAGACGCTCTTGCCGGTATCCTTGCCGAGCAGGCTGGTGACGAAGTTCATGCCGCCCTGGAAGGCGGTGCCGTCGACCTTCAGCCCGGCCACCTTGGCGGACTTCAGCTGCATCACGAACCAACCGGTGTGGCTGATGTCTCCTTCTGATCCGGCCTGATAGCGCCAACCCGAGTAGGGCTTCTGGTGGACGTTGACGGAGTAGTCCACTGCCTTCTGGGCGGCCTGCCCAAGCTTGCTGTCGAAGTCGTCGCGACGGTTGGCCTCAGTCATGCCCCAGGCCTCGGCCAGAGCCAGCGAAGCCATGGCGTGGCTGTAGCCGTCGTAGTGGTTGTAGCTGAAGCCCTGCTTGCCGGTGACGCCACCGTTTTCGACCTGCTGGCTCATCAGCCACTCCAGGCCGCGCCGGACGTTGTCGGCGAAGCGGCCGGACTTGTGAGTGTAGCCAGCGCCCAGGAAGGCCAGGGTGGCCAGGCCGGTCATGGACATGCTGGCGCGCTTGTCGTTCTTGGCATCCCACTTCTCGGACGCCCAGCGGCCGTCCTTCTCCTGGTGACGGGCCAGCCAGCGAAGCGCCGCCTCGACCGAGCTTTCGGTGGCCTCGGAGCCGCCGAAGCGGCCGACGGCCTTCTTGCGGCCGCCGCCGTCGCGATAGCCGAAGACTCCGGCCATGCCGCCGCCGCCCACGCCGATGGAGCCAACCGTGCCCGTGCCGCCCAACGGGATGTCCGAGATGGCGTCCTCGTTGCCGCGGGCGGACTGCTTGTCCATGTTGTTGTCGGTCTCGAAGGTGTCCGATTCCTCGATCTTCTCGTGAACGACCACCGGAGTCTCAACGTTGGACTCCGCAGTCACCTCCTTGACGTTCTTGAAGATATCGCGCTTCTTCTGGGGATCGTACTCCGGGGGCTTCTGCTTGACCACGTCGGTGCTGATGACCACCTCGTCCTGTTTCTGCGGAGCCACGGCGGTGGCCAGCAGCGCGATGAGCAGGAAGAGCACCGCGTGGGTGGCCGCCGAGATGACCCACCAGGGCAGCGCTCCGACGCGGCGCGCCAGGCGGTCAAGCCCCGCTTCCGCGATCTCAGGAGGCAGAGCCCCGCCAGTCACCTGGTCGACCGGCAACTGCTGCTGGACCTCTTCGATCGCGGAACGAAGGTCGGTTGAGGTGGCCATGATTCCGGTCTCCTGCGCCTGCCGGCGCGCTCAGATGCTCTTCCCCCGTTGCGAAACTCACACTACTAAACGTGATATATTGAGGCGGTTCACATGAAAATGCCTATTCTTCAGCGGCCGCCTGGTTTGCAAGCCTTTATTTTACAGCACGATGCAGCAATCGCCGTAGCTGTAGAATCGGTACTTTGCCATCACCGCCTGCCGGTAGGCCTCCAGAACAAGCTCGCGGCCGGCAAAGGCGGCCACCAGCATGATCAGGGTGGATTTGGGCAGATGGAAGTTGGTCACCAGCGCGTCGATTGACCGGAACCGGTAGGGAGGGTGGATGAATAGTTCCGTCCATCCGGTGCCCGGACGGACTGAGCCATCATCAGCGGCCAGGCTTTCCAGTGTCCTGGCCACGGTGGTGCCCACGGCCACGACGCGGCCTCCTGCGGCCCGGGCCTTGTTGATTACCTGTGCCGCCTCCGCCCCGAGTTCGTAGTGCTCGGGAAGAAGGCGGTGATCCTCGATGCGTTCCGCCTTGACCGGCTGGAACGTGCCGGGGCCGACGTGCAGCGTCAGTGATGCCCTGCGGGTGCCCAGTCGTTCCAGTTCAGCGATGATTTCGGGAGTGAAATGGAGCCCCGCCGTGGGTGCAGCCACGGCTCCGCTGCTCCTGGCGAAGACCGTCTGGTAGCGCGCGCTGTCGGCGGTCCGGGCCGACTGGTCCGGACGGAGGATGTAGGGCGGCAGGGGGACCTCGCCGTGCTCGGCCAGGAAGCCGGGGAGGTCGGTTCCCGGCGGCAGTTCGAGCAGATCGCCGGCCTGGCCGCGGCGTTCCACCACTCTGACGCGCAGGCCTCCTTCGGCCAGTGCCAGTTCCTCCCCGGGGCGAAGCGAGCCTCCCGAGCGGGTCAGGGCCAGCCAGCGGCCGGGTGCCTCCTCCCGCAGGAAGAGCGCCTCGATCCGCCCGCCGGTCCCGGCGCGCAGACCGTGGAGCCTGGCCGGGAAGACCCTGGTGTCGTTGACCACCAGAACGTCGCCGGCGCGGAGCAACTCCGGGAGTTCCCGGAAGGTGCGGTGCGCTATGGCCCCGCTCCTGCGGTCCACGACCAGAAGCCGGGATGCGTCCCGCCGCTCCAGCGGCTGCTGGGCTATGAGCTCCGGTGGGAGGTGATAGTCGAAGTCCGCGGTCAGCACTACTTGGACATGGCCATCGAGAAGAACGCGTCGGTCCTGGCCAGCTCGGAGTTGATGGCCTCGATCATCTTGGGAAGTTCGTCCTTCTTGATCGACAGCGTGGCCCAGGCTTCCGGATCCAGCTGGGGCACGTTGAAGTTGCCGCTGGAGCCGACGTTGCGCTTCTGGCAGATGAAGTTGGCGAAGCGGCAGATGGCCGCCAGCAGCTTGACGGGGCGGTCCTCGACGGTCCCCACCGAGTGGTGGTTGCGGATGGCGCTGATCAGGTCCGGGGCGAGCGCCCACTGCTCGCCGACCCAGGCGCCGATCTCGGCGTGGTTGGTCTCGACCAGCACGATCTTCTCGGCCTCGTGGAAGCTGATCTGCTTCTCCTGGGCCAGGTTGACGATGGCGTCGAACTCGGCCGGAGCGTACTGGTCGATGACCAGCTTGCCGATATCGTGGAGCAGCCCGACCACGAAGGCGGTCTCCTCGTCAACGCCGGCCTCGCGGTGGCCCACCAGTCGCGAGACGCAGGCGCAGCCGATGGAGTGGCCCCAGAAGGCCTCCCGGCTGAAGGCCCGGCTGCGGTTGGAGTCGAACATGTCGAACACGGACGCGGAGATGGCCAGACTCTTAACCGTGCTGAAACCGAGGATCACGATGGACTGCCGCACCGAGTTGACCTTGTTGGGCAGCCCGTAGTAGGCGGAGTTGACCAGCTTGAGGATCTTGCCGACCAGCGCCGGGTCCTTCTCCATGACCTTGTTGATGTCTTCGGCCGAGGAGTCCGGGCTGTCGATCAGAGAAAGGATCACCGTGACCACCTGGGGCAGGGTGGGCAGTTCGGTTATCTTGCGGACTATGCTGCGCAGGTCCTTGGCCATGTCCCCATCCGTGCCGGCCGCCCGTGGTGTCGAGCCTGCCGGCTGCGGGCGCCGGCAGAGGGGATTCTAAATTGGCTCTGCCGGACGGTCAAGCGGCAAACGGCCGCACGTCAGTGGCGCGGGTGGGACACGCCGCCCCGGTTCCAGAGGGGCGCCGCCGTGCAGAGGAGGCGCAGATACCTCAGTGCCTTGTCGGCGCGTTCGCCGCCTCGTGGCAGATGGACAGCGCCCGGACCATGTAGGCCGTGACCAGGACCGGGTCCTGCTCGAACCACTTGTCGTTGCGGTTCGACCAGGAGCCGTCCGGCTTCTGGAGTGAGGCGATCTTGGCGGCGAGTTCCTTCGGCCAGTCGTGGACTGCGCCGTCCTTGCCCTTGATCTCGCGACGGCCGTAGACCTGCAGCGCCTTGGCCATGGTCAGATAGTAGTAGTAGAGCCCGGCGTCCTTGAGGTTGACGTTCTCCTCCAGGTTCCAGTTCTCCTCCACCCAGCGGTAGGCCGACTTGACGCGCGCGTCCTCGCGGTCGACGCCCGCCCACAGGAAGGAGACCAGCCCCGCGTAACTCATCAGCCCGTAGCTCTTGAACCCGACCTGCCCGTCGCGTCCCTGAACCTGGCCGGCCTTGGACTCGCCCGGCCGGTACATGAAGCCGCCGTCGTTGACCACCTTGGCGTACTCCGCCTGGTTGGTCTCGGCATTGTTCTGGCAGAGGGCCACGAAGGCCGCGGCGCGCTGGAAGGCCTCGTCCTTCTCGCTCAAGCCGGCGGCGCGCAGGGCGTCGAGGGCCATGCTGGTGTTGGACAGGTCCGAGCGGCTGGACGGGTTGTAGCCCATCCCGCCATCGGTCTGCTGGACGCCCAGGATGTAGGCCCGGGCCTCCTTGATGACCGGTTCGTAGGCCGGGTTGTTCAGGCGTGAGAGGGCCATCACCGACACGGAGGTGCAGTAGTTGCCCATGCCGAGCTTCGGCGTGTAGATGCCGCCATCGGGCTGTTGGTGGGAGAGTATGGCCCTGACAGCCTGGCCGATGACCGGGTTGTGCTCGTCGTGGCGATCGGGCGAGCGGACCAGGGCGTCGACCACCATGGCGGTGAAGGCCGGCTTGGGGTCGAGGGCGCCGGCCGAGAACTCACCGTCAGCCTCCTGGTGCACGATCAGGAATTCGACCCCGCGGCGGATGGCATCGAGAGTGGGGTCGCCGCTGGGCTTGACCGCAGCCGGGGTGCCGCCGGCTTTGTGGTGGGTCTTCTGTGTGAGGTAGAAGGTGAGGGCCGCAAGGGCCAGCACAATCAGGGTGCCGGCAGCCCAGAGAAGGATCTTTTTCAGCCGTTTCATGCGCGGCTCCTTGCAGCCTGCGCAGGCTAGAGGGCAAGTCCCGAGGCCAGGCGACGGATCGATTCTGCAACGGCGGCATCATCGAGGTTGTGGACCTCGCACCTGGAACCGAGCCCGCGGGGCAGGGTCACGGTCAGCTTCCCGCCCAGGTGCTCCCGGAAGCGGTCCAGTCCCTCGAGAACGGCCAGTCGGCCGTCGGACCCGGTCTCGGCCAGCAGGCTGTGCTATACCGG
>JAKLDR010000212.1 GCA_022703445.1 Planctomycetota bacterium
AGCGGATTGGGGCTGCCATTTCGGCTTCGCTGTCAGCGCTGGACATTGACACGATCCCCCGGCTTCTGGACCAGACATTGTTTCTGCGCCAGCAAATTCTACTGACTGTGGTGTCGTAGGAAAGTCCTGTTCTCCAAGCAACCATCTTTGCCTACGTTCAGGAGAGTCTCCATGTCTTACCGCCGTCGGCTCCTGGCGGAGCGGCGGTTGTTGCCGTTGCCGCTTACCAGGGTCATACCCATTCTGAGTGACAACCACAAGACCGGGACATCGATCAACCTGCCCGTCATCAACTGCAAGCCCACCAGGCGTTGTGCAGCCGCCTGTTACGCCTGCGTGGGCCCCATCTCGTGGATGAACAGCATCAGGAAGGCCCTGATAGTGGATGAGGCTCTGCGGAAGGGGGAGATCGAGGGCCTCATCTGGGAGTGCAGACACCTGGGGGATGTAAGGCTCAATGGCTCTGGCGACATGGGCATGGTCCATGTGCCGTCGATCCTGGCTCTGGCCAGGGCGTGTCCCGTGACCGTCTTCTGGGGCTTTACCAGGATCCTAGATGTGGCCCGGGCCATCAACCGCCAGCACGACAACCTCTCGCTCATCATCAGTTTCGACGCCACGAGCCCGGACCAAAGGCTCCCTGGCTATGACGGGCCACTGGCCTTCGGCCCCAGGCGGCCAAGGGACAAGGTGCCAGACGACCGGCGGATAATCGTGGTATTTCCTGAGCACCGTGTGGGGCACACGATGCCCGGGGTGCCATTGCATCCAAAGGACTGTCCAGCAACCAGGGGCGCGGAGCGCCGGAACGCCTGTGGCCGATGCCGGCGATGCTGGCGCCCGTTCGCGGCCATGGAGTCCCCAGAAGGGCAACTTGAGCCGGGAGGGGATGCGACATGAAGCATTTTGCGCTCAGCGGCCCGTACCGTGGGTCTTCCTGTCCGTGGGGCAGGCAGGCCTTCCTGCATCGCAGCGAGTGGTTCATCTCCCGCAACAGTAGCGCGCGGTGCATCATCCGCTTCGACGCACGCCCGGGCAGGTACATCATCGACAAGACGCATCCCACTCGAAGTTTCAGGTCTCTGCGCAAGGCCGTGGGATGGGCGAAGCAGTCATTGCGGCCAGGGTCGCGGCTGACCCGGTTCTTCTGCTCATGAGGAGGCGACGTTCATGATTGCGGAAGCAATGAAGGTCCTGGGTTACATGGCCCGGAATCAGCATGGACAGACCGAGCACGGGCTGAAGCATCCCCGCAAAGACCTTATGGCGCGCACTGGTAGCCGGCACGCCGAGAAGATGTACGTGGACTGCAAAGACATGACGGCAAGACATGTCGGCTATGTCATAGGTGGGAACTGGTGGACAGTGTACGCCGTCTGCGAGTGGCAGGGCGGGGACCGGTAGGTCGCAGGCTGAGGGAGGCCATTATGGCCATCGGCACATGGGAGGATTTCACATCGAAGTATGGGTTCGATGACGGCGAAACCATCGAGGAGCGGGACTTCCGGGCGAGAAAGCGCCTGGTAGGGATGCTCAACAAGCTACCCGAGATGAAGGGGTTTCGCGCCCTGGAGTTCGACCGTGTCGGCGTCCACAACCCCTGTCTGATCGTATTGCTGCCGAACCCTGAAGGCAGAAGCGACAGGCGGCTGCAGGCCGACTGGGAGGTCGGGAAGGTTGGCACGTGCGGCCTGCCTGATGCCGTCGAGGACAAGGTTTACGAGTTGGTGGAGAAGGCTTACCGCAAGGCACGGAGGCGCTGATGCCGAAGAAAGCGGGCCGCAAGCCAGACGTCGACAAGGGCAAAGAGCTGGTCATCAAGGCCGCCCTGAGAGCCTACCCTGACAGAGATCTGCTGCCGGTGGACTTCGAAACGATGTCCCTGGAGCAGCTCCTCGCGGCCGCCAGGAAGAACCAGTTCGGCGACACGCTGATCAGCTTCATCATCTTCGAGTTGCATGATGGTCTGGACGGCGAGGACTGGGACCGGGCCGCGGAGCTTATCGAGCGGGCCAAGAACGAACTCGATGCCGTCCTGGGTGGGCTATTTGCCGCCGAGATGGCCAAGGCCGGAGGAGGAACGAAGTGAGCACGAAGCTCATGGTCTTGGAGAGCTACCACGACAAGCAGCTCGACAGCTACTGGATCGTCTTCGATGAAGACGTAGTCACGAGACCGCGTTTGGCGGTCCTGCCAATTCAAGACGTCTTTGGCAAGCCGCTGCCGGACACGGCGGAACGCCACCGGCTGGCTTACCAGCTTGCCGCTGCTCCGCAGCTTGCCGAGGCCCTGGAAGCCACAAACAGGCTCGCCCTGGAGCTGATGGAGAGGGCGGTGCGGATAGACCGGAAGCTACTGGTCGCCACCAAGTCGCCCGACGAGGGCGTGGAACTCGGCGAGATCGTCAGGCTCCGTCAACAAGTCAGTCGCAACCGTTCGATACTCGAGGCCCTGAAACAGAAGGCCCAGGAGCGCTGAGGAGGGCAACATGGGCGGAAGCATCAGGCTGCATCCCAAGCTGGGGCTCAATCCCCACATGACAGTCTGTCCGCGTTGCGGGAAGGATGGTCCGGAGATCGTGCTGCTGGGGGCGCAGAACTACATCTACACCTGTCCCTCGTGCGAGGCCAGGAGCATCGGGTACCCCAACTTCGGCAAGTGTCCCAAGTGCAGCTCGATCATGACCAGGGACCGGCAGATAGAGGAGTGGGAGAGGCTTCCCGGGTCCATATGCGATGAGTGCAGGCAGAAGCAGGCTGCGGCCGAGGCCGTGGTGAAGGATGGCGGCGTCTACTGGCGCTGCGTCGACTGCAAGTCGAGCGGGGCGCTCAGAAAGTGCGACTACTCGGAGCGGGTGAGGCTTGCCCACGGCAAAGGAACCCGGTACGAGGGCCCCTGCGGCGTGGAGCTTTCGAAGCGGGATTGTCCCGTCTGCGGGCCGAACAAGGTGGTGCAGGGTGAGGGGTAGAAGGCTCGCGGCATCGCCGCCCAGAAGCTCTCTACATGGCTTGGTCAGGAGGCAGGTCAGGCGCTGCGAGCCCTGCAGTCTGTTGATTGCCCACACCCGGATGCACGACATCGTACAGGACATAGTGGAGAGCGGGCGTGCCAGGACAGGGCTGCCGGACGACTACCAGGCCATGGAGGAGGTCCTCAAGGAGTTCCCGGCGGCCCTTGCCAAGGTCCACACTGGTTGCCGAAAGGCGAAGGATTGGAGCAAGATCGAGGAGGCCATTTACGACGCGCTCGACGAGATCCGGTTCCATCCGGTGATCGCCGACCACCTCAACAGGGACGGAGTGGACAGCGTGAGATGGTACAAGGATTCGGGGAGGATACTTGAGCAGCTGGTTATCCGGCTCATCTTTCGAGTGCGTGCCAAGACAACGTTGTAGGTTTCTCCGCAACAAGCAACCCCTGAGACTGCCATGACCTGGAGAGGAGGCAACTCCGTGAACAGTTGGTTCGAGGTTGATCGCGATGGGTTGAGACAGCTGATGGAGGGGCGGGACAAGTCCTTTGTGATTCGGGAACTGGTGCAGAATGCCTGGGACGAGCCCGGGGTGACCTGCTGCAACGTTACTCTGGAGGCCCTGAAAGACGGTTTGGCGCGAGTTGTGGTGGAGGATGACGCGCCGGAGGGGTTCTCCGACCTGCGGCACGCCTACACGCTCTACGCACACACCCGGAAGCGGTCTTCGGCCGAGAAGCGCGGCCGGTTCAACCTTGGCGAGAAGGAAGTCCTGGCCCTGTGCCGGAGCGCCAGGATCGTCACCACCAAGGGCACGGTGGAGTTCCTGCCGGACGGCAAGCGCAGGCAGACCAAGGCCTGCCGGGATAGCGGCTCGGTCTTCGACGCGGTGATCTCCATGACCCACCAGGAGATCGACGCCTGCTCGAAGGCGGTCCGGACCTTCCTGCCGCCGGCAGGGGTGAAGACGACCTTCAACGGCCAGGAGGTCTGCTATCGCGAGCCTCTGGCCGAGGTCGAGGCGAAGCTCGTGACCGAGTTCGAGGATAAGGAGGGGCGATTCCGGGGCACGGTCCGGAAGGCCGCCATCATGGTCTACAAGCCCATGGCGGGTGAGCGGGCCATGATCTACGAGATGGGCCTGCCGATCACGGAGACCGGGGACAAGTGGCACTACGACATCCAGCAGCGGGTCCCGCTCAACTCCGGGCGCGATACGGTGCGTGCGGCCTACCTGCAGGATGTCCGGGCAGAGGTGGTGAATGCCCTGGCAGCCCAGCTCACTGAAGAGGATGCAGGCTCAGCCTGGGTGCGGGATGCGGCCGGGGACGAGCGGATCAAGCCGGAGACTCTCTCCAAGGTCGCTGAACTCCGCTGGGGCGAGAAACGGGCAGTAGCCTTCCCCGGCGACTCCGAGGCCCGCGACAAGGCCCTGGCCGCGGGGTTCCACCTGGTGACTCCGAGGGAGATGAGCGCCGCGGAGTGGGAGCAGATGCGGAAGGCCGGCTGCGTGCCGTCGGCGAGCGTGCTCTTCCCGCAGCCCAAGGCGGCCGAGAAGCCGATCCCGGAGAAACAGTGGACTGAGGCCCAGCGGAAGGTGGCTGATCTCACCAAGCGGATAGCCAGGCTGACTCTGGGGCTGGGGGTCACCGTCAAGATGTTCGCCTCAGACGGCCCCACGGCCGCGGACTACGCCAGGGAGACCAAGGTGCTCCGCTTCAACGCGGCACGGCTGGGCAAGGCCTGGTTCTCCGGACCGCTTGAGCCGGTGATCCAGATCGTCATCCACGAGCTGGGGCACGAGTACGGCGGCCACATCAGCGAGGAGTACTACGAGGGCCTGGCGAAGCTGGGGGCCAAGCTTGCCCTGCGCGAGCCCAAGGAGTTCCTGAACGGCCTGGTCGGTGGTCGAAAGGGGCGGTCGTGAGCACCAAGAAGAAGGAGATGGTCACCATCCGCGTGCCCCGCAATGATTGGGCGCTGTTGCTGGAGACTCTGACGCTGGACTCGCGGTCCGCGGCCTTCGACCCCGAGCTGCGGCGCCGGATAAAGGGGGCACTGGAGCGGGTCAGACAGGTGGGTGATCCCTGGGTGTTGAGCGTGGTCTGCTCCGGCGTCCAAGAGGAGTCAACCGTCTTTTGGGATGAACAGGAGGCCTTGCGGGCCGCCAAACGGGAGATCCGGGACCTCCGCGAGGACTATGACATGCTCAGCCTCACCTGCGCGGGGGAAGCGGTCTACTCATGGCCACAGGATTGATGACAGCTTGATAGCAAGCACCGAGTGCCCACAGGTGGCCCCCCTCCGGCAACGGAGGGGGGCTATCGCTTCTCATTCATGCATGTACCTTCAGACTCCTACGCCGATTGCGGAAAGCCCTGCTCCGAGCCCTTCTGCGTCCCCATGTATTTCAGGGCTGAAATTAGACCTATCACCCTGTGGAGCTGCCGGTTACGCCGTTATGGCGCCGTCGCGGTTCGCCCCAATAGCCGCACCGTGAACATTGAACTTTGAACATTGCACGGCAGAGGCACCGATATATAAGTGCGGTTTATGCGTCAGCCGGGAATCCCGCCGCATGGTTCCGCCTGTTGCCTTTGAGCCGTGGGGCGCAACCTTTATAAGGGGCAGCTCCCACATAGCAGGAACGTGATGACGCTGCCTTGAAGGTTAGCCCTAGATGAAGCTCCATCTTCAGCCGGTGATGAGCCGGTGACGATACCGCGCGCCTGACTCCCATGGTTGGCCGGTTGACGCGAAAACTCCACACTCTTTACCCTTTGAACCGCGCCCCTGCTTTCGGATCCGGGCGTTGTAGGGATAGGAGGGCCAGGGTAGCTTGCAACCTGGAGCCCCCGACG
>JAKLDR010000213.1 GCA_022703445.1 Planctomycetota bacterium
GCGCCTCTGGCGGCACGGGGCGGGCTGGCGCGGCGAGGGCCGGTTCTCGACCTATCTCTTCGGCATCGCCCGGTCGGCCTGGAGCGAGTCGCGCCGGATGGCGGCCCGCGGCGCCGGGCCGGAGGCCGGCCCGGGTCCGCGAAGCGAGCCGTCCCGGCCGGACCGGGAGCTCGAGCGGCGCGAGCTCGGCCGCGAGATCGGCGAGGCCCTGGCCGCGCTGCCGGAGGGGCTGCGGGACGTGTTCTCGCTGGCCAGCGCCGGGGAGCTCAAGTACCGGGAGATCGCGGAACTGCTGGGCATTCCGGTGGGGACGGTCAAGAGCCGCATGGCCGCCGCCGAGGAGAAGCTCCGGGAGCGCCTGGCCAGGTACGTCGGCGGAGACTGATTTTCCTCCGAACCTTTTCGGGGGTGCGGCTGTCATACAGGCGGTTTGCGGGAGGCTTTTCGGGCTTCCTGCGGTAAGAGGGCAGATGACGGCGATGGACGAATCCTGCCGGCGATTCCGCGAAGAGCTTGCCGCCCTGCGGCACGGCGAAGAGTCGTCGGTGGATGCCGCCGAACTGCGGGAGCACCTCGCCGGCTGCCCGGAATGCCGGAGGGCCGAGGATCAGGCCGCGTTGGTGGCCGAGCTGCTCAGAGCCTGCCAGCCGCCGCTGCCCCCGGGCGGGTTCGATCGTCTGAGCGCGGCCGTGGCGGCCCTGGCCGAGGAGTCGCGCGGCGGCGAAGCCCGGCCAGCCGGCCGCAAGCCGGCGCTGCCCCTCGGCGTCTTCGTGGCGGTGGCCGCGGCGGCGGCGGTGCTGATCGCCTTCTGGATAGGATTCGGCCTCTCCGGCGGCCGGGATGGTGGCGGCCGGGAGCATGCTCGGCCGGTTGCCAGGGTGCTGGACGCGCGGGGGGCCTCGGGCCTCTCCGACGACGGCACGGTGGTCCCCGGCCAGTCACTTGGCACCGGTCCCGGCGGGAGCCTCAGCCTCAGGACCGAGCGCGGCGCCCGCTTGGAACTGGCCGGCGACGGACTCATCAAGATCCTGGCCCCCGATGTCGTGGAACTGACCAGGGGATGCCTGGTGGCCGCGGTGGAGAAGGGCGCCGACCCGTTCCGGGTGGTGACTCCGGACGCCGAGGTCCGCACCCTGGGCACGCGCTTCTCGGTGCGGATCGACAGCTCCGGGACGCAGGTCACGGTCATCGACGGCCGCGTGCTCTTCAGGGGGTCGTCCGGAGCCGGGATCGAGGTCGCGGCCGGGCAGACCGCCCAGGTGGCCGCCGGCGGCGCGGCTCCCGGGATGCCCCGCGCTGCTTCGCCCGGCGACCTTGGCCAGCTGCTGCCGGTCCCGGCGCCCGCCGTGGACATGTCCCTGACGGCGGTCCGGAGCGAGGCGGCCCCCGGCGCGGCCCTGTCCGCCAGACTGGAGCTGGTCAACAGGTCGGGAGGCGTCCTGACCCTCGAGAACTCGGCGCGGCCCATGCCGTCCTTCTTCCTCAAGGTGGCCGACGCCGCTGGGCGGAGCTCCTTCGCCTGTCCGCTGATAACCGCGGTGACCGTCGACGGCCGTCCGGCGGACCAGGGGACGATCGTCATGCAGCCGGACTCGGTCTGCCGCCTGGAACTGGATCTGGGGACGCCGCTGGAGTCCCCGGGGGAGTACCGTCTGGCCGTGATCTTCTTCGGCTCGCTGCGCTCTGGCGCGGGAGCCTGGTCCGGATCGTTGGAGAGCCGCACGGCGACCGTGCGGATCAAGGCCCAGGAGGCCCCTCGGGGGGCGGCTCCTGGGACATCGCGTGGCGAAGCCCGCCGCTGAGGCGCTCGCCCAGGAGGGACCCGAGATGGCACCGATCGAACTTCAAGGCAAACTCAACGCCCTGCGCACCAGACTGCGCGCCTTCTTCCTGCTCGACGGGCTGAGCCGGACGGTGGCGGCCTTCGTGGTCGTGGTCACCGCGTCGGTGCTCTTCGACTGGGTCAGCCGGTTCCGGGGCAACCTGCCCGCGGGGATGCGCCTGATCCTGCTGCTCGGCGGGATGGGGGCCTGCGGCTACGTGATCTGGCGCTACCTGCTCTCGCCGCTGGGCATCAGGTTCAGCGCCGACGACATGGCCGTCGCCGTGGAGCGGGCCCGCCCCGAGCTGCGCGACCGGCTGATCAGCACCGTGCAGCTGGCCCGCGAGGCCCAGGGCACGGAGTTCGGAGCCTCCCGCGAGATGGTCAGGGCGCTCACCGCTGAGACGGTGGCCGCCACCGCCGACATGCGCTTCGAGGAGGTCGCCCGGCTCGGCGCGCTGCGCCGCCAGCTTCTGGCCGGAGGCGCGGCCGTCTGCTTCGCTGTCCTGATGTTCGCTCTGGCCGGCGACTGGGTGCGGCCCGGGCTGCTCCGCTACTTCGCCCCCTTCGGCGGCACGGCCTGGCCGGCGACCACGGCGATGGAGCTCGGCGAGGTGGATGCGATAGTGCCCCGCGGTGGACAGACGATCTTGACCGCCAAACAGACCCGCGGCTTTCAGCAGCACGGAGAGATCTGCTTCCGGTATGAGGGGGAGCGCGGCTGGGCCAGCGAGCGCCTGCTGGCCGATGCGGACAACACATTCCGGAAGGAGTTTCGGGGCATAGCCGGGAACCTGGAGTTCTACTTCCGCGCCTACGACGGCTACTGCGGCACCAAGGATGCGCCGCACCGCGTCACGGTCGTGGATCGGCCGGAGGTCGAGCGGGTCACCCTGCGTTACATCTACCCGGGCTACACCAAGCTAACCCCTGCCGACGGCGAGAAGGGCATCGGCGAGGCCAAGGCGGTGGTGGGCACCAGGGTGGTCGCCAGCGTCAAGTTCAACCAGAAAGTCACCAAGGCCGAACTGCTGGCCCCGGCGCCGGCCGAGGGCGCCCCGGAGCGCACGGAGCGCACGGAGCTCAAGCTGGCCGAGGACGGGCTCTCCGGCGAGGGGCGGTTCACCGTCGTCAAGAACGGCAGTTACGAAATCAACGCCACGAGCCTCGCCGTCGGCAGGAAGTCTGACGGCAGCAGAGTCGAGCAGCTCCTGGACAGCGCGCGCCCGGCCAAGTTCGTGATCAAGGCCGTGCCGGACGAGGCCCCGCGGGTGCGCATCGACAAGCCCGGAACCGACCTGGACGTCACCGTCGACTGGGTCGGGCTGGTCAAGGGCGAGGCCCGCGACGACTTCGGCGTGGCCGGGGCGGATGTGCGCTTCGACGTCAGTGGCCAGCCGGGTGACCAGGTCATCGCCCTGAAGAGCGACGACTTCGGCGTGCACCGCGCCGGCTTCGAGCACACCTGGGATCTGGCCGGCCTGAAGCTCGCGCCGGGAGTGGTGGTGACCTACAAGGTCGAGGCCCGCGACTTCCGCGACCAGCCCGCGCCCAACGTCGGCATCTCCGAGGTCTACCACCTGAGGGTGGTGAGCAAGGAGGCCATGGCCGTCCTGCTCACCCAGGACAAGGAGAACATCCGCAAGGGGTTGGAGGAGATCATCCGGCGCGAGGAGGCCGACAAGGGCATGGTCGATGTCCTCCAGAAGCTGGCGGCCTTCGACGCCGGCTCCCGGACCAAGGCGGCCACCGCCGAGACCGAACAGCGCAGCATCGCCCGATCCTCCGGCGAGCTCCGCCTCAAGGTCGAGGCGCTCATGGCCAAGATGGCCTCCAACCAGATGTCCAGCACGGAGGAGGAGACCAGGCTGGGCACCATGGCCGTGACCCTCGGGGAGATGGAGAAGCAGAAGATGCCCGAGGCCGCCGAGACCATCCGCGCCGGTCGCGGCGCCGGCCAGGACGCCGAGCGCCAGAAGACCCTGGCCGTGGCCTCCGGCCAGCAGCAGAAGATCCTGGACGAGCTCAACGCGCTCCTCGAGCAGGTCAAGAAGTGGGAGGCCACCGAGGAGTTCCTGCGGCTGGCCCGCGAACTGCTCAAGAAGCAGCAGGGCATCGCCAAGGACACCACCGACCTGGCCCGCAGCGGTCGCCTGAGTGGCGCGCGCGAGGTCAAGGACCTCAAGGACGACGGCGCCAAGGGCTCCCTGGCGGCCATCAACAAGCAGCAGGGCTCGGCCGCCGAGGACATGAAGACGCTCGAGAACAAGATGACCGACGCGCTGCCGAACCTCAAGGGCACCGACGCCTTCAGCGCCCAGAAGGTCCTGGACGCCGTGGCCATCGCCCGCGACGCCGACTACATGAAGACCGAGGGGGAGGGCCAGCAGCCCTCCGCCGCCGACCGGCAGAGCGTCGAGAAGGTCATGGAGGCGGCCGCCGAGGCCGTCGGCAAGATGCAGATGGGCCGCGCCACCGGCGAACAGAAGCGCAGCGAGGAAGCCCTCAAGCGCATCGTCGCCTGCCTGGAGCGGCGCAAGGAGGCTGATCTCAAGAAGCTGCTCGATGAGCTGAACAAGGCCGAGAAGGAGCTCGGGCAGCTGATCGAGCGGGAGAAGGACCACATCAAGGAGACCCAGAAGGTCGGCGAGCAGGACCTGTCCAAGCAGGTCGCCGAGATGCAGAAGAACCTCGAGAAGCTCCTGGCCGAGCAGGAGAAGCTCCACGCCGAGACCCAGAAGCTCGGCGACCCCAGCGAGATCGACAAGCTCAAGAACGAGCTGGCCCAGGCCGAGAAGGACCTGGACAAGCTGATCGAGCGCGAGCAGGAGGCGCAGAAGGGCACCGAGGGCGCGCTGGGCGAGGCCGAGAAGGCCGTGGCCCAGGCCCTGGCTGAACTGGCCAGGTTGGAGACCGAGCAGCAGAAGCTCTCGGCCGACACCAAGGCCACCGGCGACAATCCGCCGGAGATCCAGGACCTCAAGCCCCGCCAGGCGCAGCTGGCCAAGGACTCCGCGGCGCTGGGCGAGAAGCTGGCCGATGCCGCCAAGAAGGCCGCGGCCGGGGAACAGTCGGCCGGTGGCAAGGAGGCGGCTGGCAAGCTCGGCGAGGCCAGCGCCTCGACCGGCAAGGCCGGCGAGTCCATGAGTAAGGCCGCCGGAGAGATGGGCAAGGGCGACGGGCCGCAGGCCCAGCCGAGCCAGGCTCAGGCCTCCGAGCAGCTGGCCGCCGCGCGCAAGGCCCTGGAGGCTCTGGCCGCCCAGATGGCCGGCAAGCGCGGTGCGATGGACAAGGCCGCCGCCGGGCAGGAGGGCATCAAGAAGGACACCGACTCGCTCGCCGGCAAGATGGGCGAGCTGGGCAGCAAGGTTGACAAGCAGACCGGCCAGCAGGGCTCCATGGGCCAGGCCGGCCAGTCCATGAAGAACGCCTCCGGACAGATGAGCAAGGCCGGCGAGCAGCTCAAGCAGGGCTCGGCGGCGGCCGCGTCCGGTTCGCAGAGCCAGGCCGCCAAGGACCTCGCCGAAGCCAAGGCCGCGCTCAAGGCCGCCAAGGATGCGCTGGGGCAGAACAACCCCTACGCCAAGGCCTCCGACAAGCAGGGAGAGCTCAGCAAGGAGGCCCAGGCTCTCGCCCAGAAGCTCGGCGAGATGGGCAAGCAGCTGGACAGCGCCAAGGGTGCCCAGGACAACGTCGGCAAGGCCGGCGAGAACATGCAAAAGGCCGAACAGGCACTGGGCAAGCCGGGTGAGGGTAAGCCTGGCGAGGGTAAGCCTGGCGAAGGCAAGCCTGGCGAGGGCAAGCCTGGCGAGGGTAAGCCTGGCGAAGGTAAGCCTGGCGAGGGTAAGCCTGGCGAAGGCAAGCCTGGCGAAGGTAAGCCTGGCGAAGGCAAGCCTGGCGAGGGCAAGCCTGGCGAGGGTAAGCCTGGCGAGGGCAAGCCTGGCGAGGGTAAGCCGGGCG
>JAKLDR010000214.1 GCA_022703445.1 Planctomycetota bacterium
GGCCGCAGCCCGGGGAAGGCCGCGCCGGCGGCGCGCCCGCTCTCCGGGGTGGCCTGCCAGCCCTCGGAGAGCTTCCAGCCGCGGGGCGGCTCCAGGCCGCGGTCCCGGAAGGCCTGCCGGAAGCCGTCCTCGCGCTCGCTCCCGGCGGGGCCGAGATAGCAAACCTGGCGGTGGCCACCGTCGAGCAACCGTCCGACCGCCGCAGCCACGCCGGCCGGGCGGTCGATGAGCACGGTGTCGAGCGAGCGCACCGGCTGCCGGTCGACCAGCACGTAGGGATGGCCGCTCTTGTGCATGGCGGTCAGGTGGGCGGCCTCGTCGGCCGAGCCTGCCGCTGTGAAGACCGCCACGGCCGCCGCGTGGTGGGCCAGGGCCTCGGCGAGCAATCCGGCCTCCTCGGCGACTCCGCCGCCGTTGAAGACCAGCTGGACGACGAAGCCGGCGGCGCGCAGCTCGCGCTCCAGGACGCAGACCTTCTCGAAGGCCAGCTCGTCGGGCCGGTGGACGATGGCCGCCACGATGTGGCTGCGCCGGAGCTTGAGCCCCCGGGCCAGCTGGTTCGGCCGGTAGTCGAGCTCCCGGGCCAGATTCTCGATACGCGCGCGGGTCTCGGCGTTGACGTCGGCGGCCCCGGCCAGGGCCCGCGCGACCGTCCGGATCGAGACCCCGGCCCGGCTGGCAATCTCCTTGAGCGTCGCCACGTAAGCCTCCTGATTACGTCGCCGCCAACGTTGGCGGAGATTAGTATAAGCGCGTCGGCGGGGGCGTCAAGATGGAAAATCCCGGAAAGTGGGGGTGGTTCTCGTGGCGCTGCCATGGTGCCCCGGTCCAGCGCACGGGGTGGGTGGGGATGTTTCAGGATCTCGTGCCCTTGCGCCGCGCCGAGGGGCGAAGAGAATGGCAGGCAGCTAATGGAGACAGGTGGCGATGAAAAAGGCAAGCGTGTTTAGGCGCTTCACTGATCAGGAATGGGAGAGAGAGTTCGAAAGCGACTTCACATTTCTCTCCCGTATACCGTGCAGCGAGGTACTCCAGGCAGTAGCCGTCTACCGCGACAAAACGAGCGGATACAGTGAGGACGACGCAAAGAAGTTGGCCAGAGGTACGCTTCCCCGGAAACGAGCGGGCGATTTCTTTGCGGTGTGCCGTCGCAAGGAGGGTGTTCCGTATTTGCTGGAGGCGCCGAGAGATCAGAAGACTATTATCCAAAACTTGTACAGCGCGTACCACGTAACCACTGATATTGGCTTTACGCCGGAACAATGGATCGAAGTGTTGAACAGGAACAACACCTCGTTCCAGAAGTTGCAGCAGCACTTCAACGAACTCTATTCCAATCCAGCTGCAGGGGCATCCGACGTTCGGAAAGCCCTTTTCCCAAGGCTGTCTGAGAAGTTCTCCTGCAAACCAGCCAAGCAGGGGGGCGGTGAATGGGCATATGCTCTTACAATCGAGAAGCACGCCGTGAATCTCAGCTTTGACTTTGGTGGCATGCATCCAGGCTTTCGAGCCCAACTGTGGCTCCGCAGAAAGAAAGCGTTCTTTGATTTCTCGTATCTCACCATGATGGGCTTTCGGGACACGTATTGGAACATGGTCCGCATGCAGGAACTGTCGCAGGCATGTGATGTGTTCGTAGAAACGCTGGATCGCGCACTGACTTTCTGTGTGGCGGAAGACTTCTGGAGCTGAGCAAGGCTTCATCATCTGCTCAAGCCGCTGGTAGCCATGACCAACTGGTCCGCGACCAGGCCCTTTGAGCCCCTTTGTCTGTTGAGAATCCGCCCGTTCTCCAGAAAATGGGCTCGAGCGGCGGCGAGGGCAAGGAGAGCAAGGGCATCTAAAGGAGACCAATCCCGTGACTGACACCAAGAGCAACAGCGATCCGATCCGGGTGGGCGTGGCGGGGCTGGGGCGCAGCGGCTGGGACATCCACATCCGCACGCTGCGGCACATGGGCGAGAAGTTCAAGGTGGTCGCGGTGGTGGACAACCTCCCCGAGCGCCGCAAGCAGGCCGCCGAGGAGCTGGGCTGCAAGGCCTACACCAGCTACGGCAAGCTGCTGGCCGACCCCGACGTCGAGCTCGCCGTCGTGGCCATGCCCACCGACCTGCACGTGCCCTGGGCGGTCAAGGCCCTGCGCGCCGGCAAGCAGGTGGTGGTCGAGAAGCCGGTGGCCCGCAACCTCCGGGAGTGCGACCGGCTGATCAAGGTCGCCGGGGAGACCGGCCTGTCCGTCACCGTCTTCCAGAACCGCCGCTACGACGCGACCTTCCTCAAGATCCGGGAGCTCGTGACCGGAGGCGCGCTCGGCCGGGTCAACTTCCTGCGCTACACCGGCGCGGGCTTCGGCCGGCGCTGGGACTGGCAGACCGTCAAGGCGCGCGGCGGCGGGCAGCTCCGCAACAACGTCATCCACGCGCTCGACGAACTGATGGAGTTCTCCGGACCGGCCGACCCCGAGATCTTCTGCAAGATGGACAACGTGCTCTCCTCGGGCGACGCTGAGGACTGGGTGCAGCTGGTGCTCAAGGCCCCGGACGCACCGACCATGGAGGTGGACATCTTCTCGAACTGCGCCTACCCGCAGGCCACCTGGCTGGTCCTCGGCCAGAAGGGCTCTCTGACCTCCGCCGGCAGCGAGCTCAAGTGGAAGGTGGTCAAGGGATTCGAGAGCCTCCCCCCCCGGCCGCTGGACCTCTCGCCCACACCAGACCGCGGCTACAACCGCGAGAAGCTGGAGTTCGAGGAGTCGAGCTGGACCGAGCCGCCGGCCCCCAGCGGCCCGAACGCGCCGCGCCCCGAGACCATGGGCTTCTACGACGACGTCCACGCCAGCCTCCGCGGCGGCGCGCCGCAGAAGATCACCCTGGAGAGCGTCCGGCGGAGGATGAAGGTCATCGACCACTGCTTGAAGAAGTGCGGGATTTAGGACGACGGCGTCAACATGCAACACCCAACATCCAACACGCAACATGCAGAGCAGATCAAGGATGCAAGGCGATGGTGAATGGTGAGCAGCCGCGACACCGCAAGGCAATGAATCGGCCCTTTCCGCTGATTCATTGCATGTTGGGTGTTGCGTGTTGCCCTTCGACCATGCTCAGGGCCCCGAGCGGAAGTCTGTCGAGGGGCGTGTTGCATGTTGCCGTTTCCGTTGTGCCTTCTTGATGCGTCGCCTCAAGCTCGCCCTGCCCTTCCTGGTCCTCGCCGGGCTAGGCGTCATCGCCTGGCCGCGCGCCGGCGGGAAGGCCGACGACGAGCTCGTCCTGGTCAGCCCCCACTGGGAGGGCATCCGCGAGGAGTTCACCTGGGCCTTCGAGGAGCACTGGAAGGCCCGGACCGGCCGGACGGTGCGGCTGGCCTGGCTCGACCTCGGCGGCACCAGCAAGTGCATCCGCTACATCCGCTCGACGAAGCCCGGCGGCACCAGCGCGGACGTCATCTTCGGCGGCGGGACCGACAGCTACATGGCGCTGGCCGGCGACGGCTTTCTCCAGCCGATCGAGGTGCCCGCCGAGACCATCGCGGCGTTCCCGGAGAAGCTTGGTGGCTTCCCGCTGCGTGACGCGCAGAACCACTGGTTCTCGGCATGCCTCTCCACCTTCGGGATATCCTACAACCGTCCGGTGCTCGCCAAGCTCGGCCTGCCCGAGCCGCGCGAGTGGGAGGACCTGGCCGACCCGCGCTTCTTCAACTGGGTGGGCTCGGGCGAGCCACGCTCCTCGGGCACGGTGCACATGACCTACGAGCTGTTTCTCCAGAGCGGTGGCTGGGATGCCGGATGGGCAGCCATCGTCAAGATGGCCGGCAACGTCCGCACCTTCACCGAGGGAGGCAACGGCATCCCCCGCGACGTGGCCATGGGCCAGTTCGCGGCCGGCGGGGCCATCGACTTCTACGCGCTCGAAAAGGTCATCCGCCTCGGCCCCGAGGCCATGGGCTTCGCCGCACCGGCCAGGCTCCCGGTGGTCAACGGCGACCCGGTCGCCGTCCTGGCCGGCGCCCCGCACCGCCCGGTCGCCGAGGCCTTCGTGGCCTTCGTGCTCTCGGCCGAGGGCCAGCGGCTGTGGTTCGCGCGCCCCGGGACGAGCGGCGGCCCGCGGACGAGTGCACTCGGCCGGTTGCCGGTGCGCCCGGAGCTCTACCGGACCGGTGGTGAGGAACTGGCCAGGCTCGACCCATTCAAGCTCGAAGGCCTCGGCCGCTACGATTTCAAGAAGAGCTCGCGGCGCTGGCGGGCGCTCGACGATCTGCTCGGCGCAGCGCTGATCGACTCGCACGACGAGCTCCGCGCGGCCTGGAAGGCGTTGATCGACGCAGGGCTGCCCTCGGAGGGCCTGGCCGAGTTCGGGGCTCCGCCGTGCTCCGAAGAGGAATTCCTGGCACTGGCCGACCGCCTCTGGAACGACAAAAAGGCCCTGGACTCCGACCGCAACGCGCAGATCGCCCTGTGGGGCAAGTGGGCGCGCGACAAGTACTCCGGCATCCGGAAGCGGTACGGGAAATGAACCGTCGAGACGCTGAGAACTGCCGGCTTTCGGCTATCGGCTTTGGGCGTTCGGTACAACGACCGTTCCGACAGCCGAAAGCCGAAGGCCTAAAGCCCTCATTTGTCGGCTGTGCTAGGAGGTCATGCCCATGATCGCAAAACTGTCCGTCGTCCTCGGGTTCCTGGCCCTGGTCTTCGCCCCGGCCGCCTCCTGCGGCGAGCCGGCCGACACATGGATCCTCTCCGGCCAGTCCAACGCCTGCGGGCGCGGGGCGCTCCCCGGGCTGGCCGAGAATCCGCTGGTGGAGGCCTTCGACGCCAAGGCCGGCAAGTGGGCTCCGGCCAAGGACCCACTGCCGGGCATGGGCACCGACCGGCTCGGGCCCTGGCACGCCGCGGCGCTCGAGGTTGCCGGCAAGACCGGCAAGCCGATCCGCCTGACCGGCTTCGCCGAGGGCGGCCAGCCGATAAGCTACTTCAGGACCACGGCGGTCGGCGGCAAGGCGCTGCTCAAGAGCGTCAAGGCGAGCGGCCAGGGCGCCGGAGTCTTCCTCTGGTACCAGGGCGAGACCGATGCGGTCAACAAGCTTGACCCCGCCAAGTACCAGGAGGAACTCAAGGCGCTCCTCGCCGCCGTCCGGACCGAGGCCGGCAACCCGAAGATGACCGCGGTGGTCGTCCAGCTTTCCTACTGGAACGACAAGCGCCCGGCGGACTTCATGGCCATCCGCGAGGCCGAACGGCGCTTCGTAATCGCCGATGGCAATGCCCTGCTGGTGCCGGCCCTCGGCCGCAAGGCCGGGGACTACGTCCATCTGCACCGCGATGGCTACATCGAGCTCGGCAAGGAGATCGGCCGCGCGCTCCTGGTGACCCGCTACGGCGCCAAGGACGTGAACTGGCCCGGCCCGGTGCTCGACGGGGCGACGCTCGCCGCCGACGGCAAGAGCGTGGTGGCCCACTTCGCCGAGGCCAGGAAGCTCGCCGGCGCCGAGGCCGCCGACTTCGGGATCGTCGACGCCGGTGGCGCGGCCAAGGAGGTCCGGGCGGCGGCGGTCAAGGCCGAGGTGGCCGGCGGTACTCTCGTGACGCTCACCTTCGCCGAGCCGGTGAAGCTCCCGGCGGCGCTCGTCTACGGCGCCGGGAACAACCCCAAGGCGTCGCTCGTGGACGAGGCTGGCAACCGCGCCCCGGCGGTGCAGGTCGAGCTC
>JAKLDR010000215.1 GCA_022703445.1 Planctomycetota bacterium
CAAGACAACACCCCAACGCAGAAACTGGGCTTCCTCATCTCGGGCTCCTTAACCTTGCCGGGTTCAAGGAGTTATCGGATGAGGAGCCCTTTCTTCTTCAGCCCCTTACAACTGAGGATGATTCAAGATGTCGGCGCCTTGACGGCCGCTGCCCGCGGCGTATGCTTGGGCTTCAGCCGGAGGCATCAATGAACAAGAGCTACGATCAAGGGCGCGAAGACATAGCCCGACTGGCAAAGCGCTTCGCGGCCAATCGCGAGGCCTACCACTCTCCGGACTACAAGGAAGCCCACGTCCGGATGGAGTATATCGACCCGCTGTTCATGGCGCTGGGCTGGGATGTGCGCAACGATGCGGGTGCGGCGCCGCAGTACCGCGAGGTCATCCCCGAGCCGGCGCTCGACGCCGAGGGCCAGGTCAAGGCGCCGGACTACGCTTTCCGGATCGGAGCGAGTCGTAAGTTTTTCGCCGAAGCCAAGAAGCCGGGGGCGAACATCGAAGTGGATGTGGCCCCGGCCTACCAGGTGCGGCGCTACGGCTGGACGGCCAAGCTGCCGCTCTCGATCCTCACCGACTTCGAGGAGTTGGCCGTCTACGATTGTCGGGTGCGGCCATCGCCCAAGGACAAGGCCAGCAAGGCCCGGCTTTCCTATTGGGGATTCGAGCAGTACCCGGACCACTGGCGCGAGGTATGGGACCTCTTCTCCCGAGAGGCAGTAATCTCTGGGGCCTTCGACCGGTTTGCCGAAGGGACCGGAACCAGGCGCGGCGCTTCCACGGTCGATGCCGAGTTCCTCAAGGAGATCGAGGGCTGGCGTGACCTGCTGGCCCACAACATCGCCAACCGCAACTCTGTGGAGGCCGGCGACCTGAACGATTCGGTCCAGCGGACCATCGACCGGATCATCTTCCTGCGCATGGCCGAAGACCGCGGCATGGAGGAGCAGAACCTGCTCCTGAAGCTCCTGGACCGGGAGGACGTCTACACCAGGCTGCTGAAGCTCTTCGGCAAGGCGGAGGCCCGGTACAACTCGGGGCTCTTCGACTTCGAGGCCGACCGGCTGACCCCCAAGCTCAAGGTCGATGACAAGGTCCTGGCGGCCATCATCAAGAGCCTCTACTACCCACAGTGCCCCTACGCCTTCAACCTGCTGCCGGCGGACATCCTCGGAAACGTGTACGAGCAGTTCCTGGGCAAGGTCATCCGCGTTACCGACGGCGGCCGCGCCAAGGTCGAGGACAAGCCCGAGGTCAAGAAGGCCGGTGGGGTCTACTACACCCCGTCCTACATCGTGGACTACATCGTCCGGAACACCGTCGGCAAGCAGGTGGAGGGCAAGGGGCCGAAGCAGCTCAGGGGCTTCCGGGTACTGGACATGGCATGCGGCTCGGGAAGTTTTCTGCTGGGCGCCTACCAACACCTGCTCGACCACCACCTCCGGTGGTACACGAACAACGGGCCGGAGAAGAACGATGACGCGATGCGCCAGGCAGCCGGCGCCGCTGGCCAGCCGGAGTGGCGGTTAACCATCGCCGAAAAGAAACGCATCCTCACCGAGCACGTTTTCGGCGTGGACATCGATAGGCAGGCAGTGGAGGTGACCAAGCTCTCGCTGCTCCTGAAAGTCCTGGAGGGCGAGACCGACGAGACCGTCGGCCAGCAGATGCAGCTCTTCCACGAGCGGGCGTTGCCCAACCTTGACAACAACATCAAGTGCGGCAACAGCCTGATCGGGCCGGACTACTTCGCCGGCCGGCTCCTGCCTGACCAGGAGGAAATGCAGCGGATCAACCCCTTCGACTGGAAGGCCGGATTTTCGGAGGCGGCCAGGGCCGGCGGGTTCGACTGCGTCATCGGAAACCCGCCCTACGTGCGCATCCAGAACATGCAGGAGTGGGCACCGCGGGAGGTGGAGATCTACAAAGAGCTCTACCGCTCGGCGGCGGCCGGGAACTACGACATCTACGTGGTCTTCGTCGAGAAGGGCCTGGGCCTGCTCAAGGCCGGCGGCGGGCTCGGCTTCATCCTGCCGCACAAATTCTTCAACGCGCAGTACGGCGAGGCGCTCCGGAAGTGCCTGGCCGAGGGCCGGCACCTGGCGGAGGTTGTCCACTTCGGCGACCAGCAGGTGTTCCAGGGCGCAACCACCTACACCTGCCTGATGTTCCTGACCAAGGCGGGTGCGACGGCGTGCAGTTTCGCCAAGGTGACCGACCTGAAGGCCTGGCGAGCGGCCGGCAAGGCCGAGGCGGGTGCCATCCCGGCGGAGAAGATCGGCGCGGCGGAGTGGAACTTCGCAGTGGGGCCGAGCGCGGGGCTGTTCGAGAAGCTCAGCGGGATGCCGGTGAAGCTGGGGCAACTTGCTGCCAGGATCGCCCAAGGGATTCGTACCAGCGCGAATGAAGTCTACGTGCTCGATCAGGTCTCCGTCAAAGGCAATCTCGTCACGGCCAAATCGAAGCAACTGGGCAAGGATGTCGTTGTCGAGCGTGGCGCAGTTCGCCTCTTCCTGCAGGGCAGGGAAATCAAGCCTTACTCGATAGCCCCCTCTGGCAAACTGGTGATCATCCCCTACCGCTCGGAAGGCGACAGGATGGTCCTGGTAACTAAGAAGGAACTCGGCAAGGAGTATCCGAAAGCCCTGGCCTATCTCCGCAAGAACCAAACTTACCTTGAAAGCCGCGAACACGGCCGGATGCGGAGAGACGGCTGGTATGCCTATGTCTACCCCAAGAACCTGGACGTCATGGCTGCTGCCAAGATACTCATCCCCGACATCGCAGACCGTGCCTCATTTGCGCTGGACGAAGGCGGCGAGTACGCCTTCACCAGCGGGTACGGCATTACTCTCAAGCCCGACGTTCGAGAGGCCATGAAGTACGTCCTGGGCCTGCTCAACAGCAAAGTCCTGGACTTCTACCTGAAGCGTGTGAGCACAACTATGCGCGGTGGCTATTTCCGTTACTTCACCCAGTTCGTGGAGCAACTCCCCATTCGCCCCATCGACTTCACGAAGCCTACCGAGAAGACCGCGCACGACCGGATGGTCTCACTGGTGGAGCAGATGCTGGAGCTTCACAAGCAGCTCGCCGGCTGCCGGGGCGAAAGCAGCAAGCTGGCCACCGAGCGCCTGATTGCATCCACTGACGCCGAGATCGACCGGCTGGTCTGTGATCTTTACGAGCTGACTGAGGACGAGATCAAGATTGTCGATGGCGGCATGGGAGGTCATCAGTGAAGAACACAGCGCTAGTCTGCGAGCACCTGGAGAACGTCTCCCGCAACCTCCTCGATAAGTATCAGGCCATCATCCGCGAATACATTCGCCACCGGCACGGAATCTACGCCCTCTTCCGCAAAGGCAAGCTCTACTACGTCGGTCTGGCCACCAGCCTGAGCGGAAGGCTCAAGCAGCACCTGCGGGATAAGCACCGCGACTCTTGGGACTGCTTCAGCGTATATCTGACCATTGGCGACACCCACATGAAGGAGTTGGAGTCGCTGGTGCTCCGGATCGTAAAGCCAAAGGGCAACCGGCAGACAGGTCGTTTCCCACGTTCTCGGAATCTCAAGAGCAGGCTGAACAGAGACGTCGCCCGTTGGCAAAAGGAGGAGAGGGAGAAGCTATTCGGCTTGCCCGTCAGCAACGGCCGCCCCTCGGGTCCACACGACCGCGATGGGCGCCTGCCTGTGTTGGCCAAGTACATCAGAAGGTTTCGTGAGAATAGGAGCCTGCGTGCTGTCCACAAGGGCAAGGCAATCAAGGCCCGAGTCCGCCGGGATGGCATGATCGTTTTCAAAGGCAACAAGTACACGTCACCGTCTGTAGCCGGTGCTGTCGCCGTCCGCCGCAAGAGCTGCAACGGCTGGGTATTCTGGAAATGGGAGCGCGCCACCGGGGATTGGGTTGTGCTGAACGAACTGCGACGTTAACGGGAAGTTCTACACATAGGCGAACTCGGGCCTGACGTAGAGCCCCTGATATTCGAAGTAGAACCCCCTCGTCCGCTGGGTGTACTGCGCCGGCGGGACCGCCGGCTTGAGCTCATCAAGGTTCGCCGGGACCTCGGGCTCCAGGCTGAACTCCGGCGCCACCGGGTCGGGCGCGCCTGAATCGAACAGGCCGGTGTAGTAGGTGCCCGGCGCCGGGATGGTCACATAGTGCGTGAAGGCCGCACCGCCCATGCTTCCGCGGTCGTGGATGGTGACCGCCGGCGTGGGCTCTCCGCCCTCGTTCCACTTCGTATATCTGAGCTTCAGCTTGGTCGCCGCCGGCGGAATCCCGGCGAAGGAGAGCCCATTAGCCGGAAAGACCAGCCGCCTATAGGTCGAGCTGTGGATGGTGTTCTTCTTGGAGGGCGGATACGATGGCACGTCCCAGTAGCGGATTCCCCGGAGTGAAACATAGGCCCCTCCTGGGATCAAGGAGTACCCCGCCGCGTTGAAGTAGGTCTTGGCCCGTTCCCAGGAACCGTCCCAGTCGAATCCTGAATAGAAAACGTCCGTGCCGTCCCTGTCATAGCGGTACTGGCTCACGCCCCCCGTGTACTGCAGCCAGAGCAGCGCTTTGACCGCCTGCCAGATCTCGTTCACATGCGTGGCGTAGATCTTCGTGGCCGGGCTGCCTGGCAACACCTCCTCACGTTTGCCCACGAGCACCGGGTCGGTCCAATCCGGCTGACCGATGAACCGGGTCAGAAACCCAGCCTTGCCGATGCTCGCCATCCAGGAGTTGCCATTATCGGGGTCGCGGTAGTAGTTGAGGAGGAGTTCGACGCTCGACCGAAGCTCCCGCATGTACTCGACGTAAGGAGGCGTGCTCTTGACGACCGGGGTGAGCGGCCAGGCCAGGTCCATGTCGTAGGAATCGTTGAGCGCCAGGATGCGTTCGTTGATCGCCCCGACGAGCTGATTCCAGCCGCAAAGCTCCCATTCGTCGGCGTAGATCGGCGACTCTTTCGCCACGGCTGGCCAGCCCGTGAAACCCATGGCAAACTCCTACTGGTAGACGATCTCGGGCGGCTCGCCCCCGCCCCCACCGCCGGCGGGCAGCCGAACGAGCATCCAGGCCAAGCCCGGCATGAAGTCGCCCCACAGGATGGCCGCGGAGCCACTCTCCGAGCTGAGGAGGCAGCCGGCGTTGCCATCGGCGACGTCGGCATACTTGTGGGCCGGGTCGGTCCAGTTGACCATGACCGGGCATACCCCCACGGCCAGTGCCCGGCCGACCTGGCCGGCCCGGATCGGCTCCACCAGGACGACAAAGCGGCCCTTGTGGCCAGCCTCCGTCGGAACCACCCCGGTCAAGGCAGTTACGTCACGGAAGCTGCCGTCGAGGCTTCCGATGGGAAAGAGCGGGCCGGATACACCGAGCACTTCATACCGCGCCCGGTCGGCCCCGCTGTCGTTCCGGATGTAGACGGTTCCCGGGATCTGCGGGGCATCCTTGGCCTGAGAGGACTGCTCCCTCTGCCGGCGCTGGAAGTCCTGGGCGGCGTCGATGAATGCGTTGTAGGCGCCGGCCGGGATGCGGAGGGTCTCGCCCGGAGCGACCTTCCGAAGCGTGTCACCGGCCACGGCTCAGGCCCCTATGCCTAGCAGCGAGAAGTCTCCATCTTCGTAGACCTTCTCGACGTAGACGGCCACGGGTTTCTTGACGATGGCCTTGGCCCCGGCATCCTCCT
>JAKLDR010000216.1 GCA_022703445.1 Planctomycetota bacterium
AAGAACGCCCTGATCCGGCAGTACCAGAAGCTTTTCGAGCTGGAGGGCGCGAAGCTCGCCTTCACCGAGGACGCGCTGCGCCTGGTGGCGCGGCGGGCGCTCGAGAAGAAGACCGGCGCCCGCGGGCTGCGCACCATCCTCGAGAGCCTCATGCTCGACATCATGTACGAGCTGCCGGACCGGAAGGACATCCGTGAGTATGTGATCACTCCTGAGGTTGTGGAGAAGGGCATGGCCGCTCTGCCGCGGCCGGTCGCGCCCCTGGTGGTCCCGGCGGCCGAGCCGCCGCCGGCTCCGCCCGAGGCGCCCGCCGAGGACCGGCGCGAGATCGCCTGATCGCCCCCCATCCCGGTGTCTGCCAATGAACGGGGGCGGGCCTGCTGGCCCGCCCCCGTGCTTGCTCTGATCGATGATGTGCGGTCCCTTGCCCCTTAGACGTCGTAGTACAGGACGAACTCGTAAGGGTGCGGCCGGAGCCTCATGGCGTCGACCTCGCGCTCGCGCTTGTAGTTGACCCAGGTCTCGATCACGTCCTCGGTGAAGACCTCGCCCTTGAGCAGGAACTCGTGGTCCTCCTCGAGCGCGTCGAGCGCGTCCTCGAGGCTGCCCGGGGTGGAGGGCACCTTGGCCAGCTCCTCCGGCGGCAGGTCGTAGATGTCCTTGTCGAGCGGCGAGCCCGGATCGATCTTGTTCTGGATGCCGTCGACCGCCGCGAGCATGATGGCCGAGAGCGCCAGGTACGGGTTGGCGCTCGGGTCCGGGCAGCGGTACTCGAGCCGCTTGGTGCGCGGGTCGGGCGAGTACATCGGGATGCGCACCGAGGCCGAGCGGTTCTTGGCCGAGTAGGCCAGGTTGACCGGGGCCTCGTAGCCGGGCACCAGACGCTTGTAGCTGTTGGTGGTCGGGTTGCAGATGCCGCAGAGCGCCGGCGCGTGCTTGAGGATGCCGCCGATGGCGTAGAGCGCCATCTGGGAGAGCCCCGCGTAACGGTCGCCGCCGAAGAGCGGCTTGCCGCCCTTCCACAGGGAGAAGTGGGTGTGCATCCCCGAGCCGTTGTCGCCGAAGAGCGGCTTGGGCATGAAGGTCACGGTCTTGCCGTTGCGCTTGGCGACGTTCTTGCAGACGTACTTGAAGATGAGCTGCTCGTCGGCGGCCCTGACCAGCTGGCGGTAGCGGCTGTCGATCTCGGCCTGCCCGGCGGTGGCCACCTCGTGGTGGTGGCGCTCAATGTCGATGCCGCAGGCGGCCATGACCTCGCACATCTCCTCGCGGATGTCCTGCTGCGTGTCGGAGGGAGGAACCGGGAAGTAGCCTTCCTTGTAGCGGATCTTGTAGCCGAGGTTGGGGTTCTCCTCACGACCGGAGTTCCACTGGCCCTCGCCGGAGTCCACCGAGTAGTAGCCGGAGCGCACGTCCTGGTGGCAGCGCACCTCGTCGAAGATGAAGAATTCGGACTCCATCCCGAAGTAGGCGGTATCAGCCAGACCGGTGGACAGTAGGTACTTCTCGGCCTTCTTGGCGATGTTGCGCGGGTCCTTGCCGTAGTCCTGGCGGGTGATAGGGTCCTGAATGTTGCCGATGATCACCAGGGTCGGGCTCTTCGAGAACGGGTCGACGAAGGCGGTGTTGGGGTCGGGGACCACCAGCATGTCGCTTTCGTTGATAGCCGCCCAGCCGCGGATCGACGAACCGTCGAAGCCCAGACCCTCGGTGAATTCCTTCTCGCCGAACTCCTTGGCCGGCACGGTGAAGTGCTGCCAGAGTCCGGGGAAGTCCATGAAGCGGACATCCACGGCGGTGATGCCCTTGGCCTTGATCAGGTCCAGAACGCCCTTTACGTCCATCGCAGTCTCTGCTCCTTCCTTCTTCTCCGCGCTTCCGAGCTTCGGATGGAACCCGCTCCGACGACCGGAACGGGTGCCGCTGTCAATGGGTTTTCTATCCTATGGCCACGCAACCAGTTTCGCCAGTACGGATGCGCACGCACTCGGCCAGTTCCAGCACGAAGATCTTGCCGTCGCCGATCTGGCCGGTGTTGGCTCCGGACACGATGGCCTCGACGGTAGGCTTGACGAAGTCCTCATTGACCGCCACCTCCAGGCGCACCTTCTTGAGCAGGTTTCCCACCTCCTGGTGGCTGCGGTAGACCTCCGAGACCCCGTGCTGGCGGCCGCGCCCCAGGACGTTGGAGGCGGTGACCAGATGGATCTGGCGCTTCTCCAGTTCGTCGAGGACCTCCGGAAGGCGGTCTGGCTGGATGATCGCGACGATCAGCTTCATCCGGTGGCTCCTCAGTCGATCAGCGTGTAGCCGGCCTCGCGGTGCTGGGTGAGGTCCAGCCCCACCCGCTCATCGTGTTCGCTGACCCGCAGCGGCACGATGGCGCCGACCAGCCGGAAGAGCAAGTAGGACGCGCCGAACGAGTAGACCGCCGAGACCGCGACCGCCAGCAGCTGCACTCCGAAGAGCTTGATGCCGCCGTAGAAGAGCCCGTTGGCGCCGGCCGGGTTCACCGCGGTGCTGGCCCAGAGCCCGGTGGCGATCGCCCCCCAGATCCCGCCGATGCCGTGCACTCCGAAAGCGTCGAGCGAATCGTCGTATCCCAGGCGGGACTTGACCAGGCTGACCGCCAGGTAGCAGATTCCCCCCGCGCCCGCGCCGATGGCCAGGGCGCCGCCTATGCCCACGAATCCAGCCGCCGGAGTGATGGCCACCAGTCCGGCGACCACCCCGGAAATGATGCCCAGCACCGTCGGTCGGCGGATGATCAGCCACTCGATCAGCGCCCAGCTCAGGCCCGCGGCCGCCGCGGCCACGTGGGTGACCAGGAAGGCATTGACCGCCACGCCGTTGGCCGCTAGCGCGCTGCCGGAGTTGAACCCGAACCAGCCGAACCAGAGCAGCCCCGCGCCCAGCACCGCGAAGGGCAGGTTGTGGGGAGGAGAGGTGTCCGGGTAGCCCTTGCGCCTGCCGAGCACGAGGGCCGCGGCCAGCGCTGCCATTCCGGCGTTGATGTGCACCACCGTGCCGCCGGCGAAATCCAGCGCGCCCAGGTTGCGCAGCCAGCCGCCGGCTCCCCACACCCAGTGGGCCATGGGGTCGTAGACCAGCGTGGCCCAGAGCAGTGAGAAGACGCAGAACGCCCCGAAGCGGATGCGTTCGGCGAAGGCTCCGACTATCAGCGCCGGAGTGATGATCGCGAACATCATCTGGAAGGCCATGAACGCCTGATGGGGGATGGTTCCGGCGTACTCGGCGTTGGGGTCGAGCCCCACGCCGCGCAGGGCCAGGAAGTCCAGGCCTCCGATCAGGCCGCCGTGGCTGGAGCCAAAGGCCAGGCTGTAGCCCAGGAGCGTCCACTGCACCGTGATGAGACACATTATCATGACGCACTGCATGAGCACCGACAGCACGTTCTTCTTGCGGACCAGCCCGCCGTAGAAGAAGGCCAGCCCCGGAGTCATGAGCAGCACGAGCGCCGAACTGACCAGGACCCAGGCGGTGTCTGCGGTGTTGATCACGGGGTGCTTTCTGATCGCTGCCGTAGGCTGCCGGCCTCCGGCGAATGACTGTGGCAAAAGCAACCCCCATGCCATGGAGGCGATACGGGGCACAAAGGTGTTTAAGGCACATGATCGCGCATTATGGGGATCGCCGGCGCCCAAGTCCGGCCGACAGCGCTACAGACGCAAAACGACAATTGGGTGGTTTAGTAGATCAAAACCACCTATAGGTTGGAAATGCTGTGGGCAGACGGCATGCTACTTGAGCAGGGTCCCGTCTAGGTCCAGCCGTACTCCTCCGGCCTCGGTCGGGAACCACTGGACGCGGATGGTCTCGGTCAGCGACAGCACGGCGGCCAGGGTTGCGCCGTTCTTCTCGTCCTCGACTCCCGGGCCTTGCCCCGGTTCGCTCAGAGCGTGGCCGAGGGCCAGGGCGAGGTCGACCATCTCCCGGCCGCGGCCCTGGGGGCGCAGGAGCATCACGGCTGCCGGGACGGGCTTGCCCGCCTGCCACGCGAGATCCGGCGCTGAGGCGAGCGCCGGGCCACCGGCTGTGCCCGCGGCCCGGTCGAGCATGCGAACGATCTCGTCCCGGGAAGTGGAGAAGACTGCGAACCTGCCGACCATGGCCACTGCCGGTCGGAAGCCGGATCCGAGCGAATGGCGGCTGTAGACGATCTCCACCACCTCGGTTCCCTTGTGGTTGTGCCGAAGGAGGTACTTGTCCGGGGCCTTGCCGGCAACCAGTGGAGGAGCTTCTGCGATCGGCAGGCCGAAGAAGGTCTCCAGGGCCTTGCGGATCAGCGGCCAGTCATCCTTCTGGCTGGAGCACTCCGCCATGAAGCTCAAGGCGGGAAGCAGGGGCTTGCCGCCCGGTCCGGGCTGGCTGACCACGGCCACGGCGCGCTCCCCGGCCAGCCGCGGCATAAGGACCTTCTCAGGGTCGATACCGGCGCTCCGGAACTGGCGCATGAGTTCGTCGAGATCCGAGCCCGGTCCCCCGACTGTCGCCACCATGGCCTGCGCTCGTCCGATACACTGCCAGCGGCCGGGGCCGGCTGGCGCGTGCCAGGCCCAATAACCCAAGGCGTCGGACGGCACCAGCCTGGCCGAGGCCGGGCCGGAGGAGGGCAGGGGAGCCGGAGGCGGTGACGGCGGCAGGCTCGGGGCCTCGATGGCCTCCTGAGCGATCAACTCGCCGGCCAGCAGGCGAAGCTCGCGATCGGCGCGCAGCCACCCCCGAGTCGAGGACGGGCAGGGGAGGTCGAATATGTAGGCCGCCGTCCGGTGGTCCTTGGCCTCGGGGTTGAGCAGAGCATGAAAGCGCAGTTCGACGCCGGCGTCCTGGCCGGAGGGGGATGCCGCCTTGGACTTGAGGACGATCTGTTCCTGGCGGGCGAGGACTTCAGCCAGCCGGGCATGCTCGCTGGACACGACCAGGGTCTTGCCGATGAACGCGTAGCACGGTCCTCCGTCCGGGATGCGGCGCACGCCGCCGGAATCCGCCGGGATCCATAGCCGGGTTACGCGTTCGAAGGCCCGGAAGAGTACTCCGGGGCGCATGGCCGCCACCGTCGACGAGCCTTCTCCGGACAGGGCGATTTCCCCGCCGGCGGCGCGCCTGAGGACGAACTTCAGCAGTCCGGCCTGACGCTCGTCGGGCAGGTTGCCATGGTCCTTGATCGCGGCGCGCAGGGGCTGCCAGCGGTCCTCGACGAGAACCCTGTCAACCAGACCGGCCGGGTCGCGAAACACCGCGGCAATTGGGTCCCCCGGCGGCAGGCAGTCGGCCGGCGCGGGGGCCGGTCCCAGGCTCAGCCAGATCACGACTGCCAGGATCAGAACGGCCGGGACCGCCAGGATGCCCAGGCAGCAGCCGCAGGACCTCCGCCAGCAGCTCTTCTTGCCGGTCTCGGGCGCGCCTGCCATCGGAGCCGGTGGTTGGGATGGGGCTTCCGGGTGTCGCGGGAACGATTCGTCCATGGCTGGGCATTCTAGCTTCCCGCCGCGTCCTGTCAAAACGTTACAGTCCGGTTACTCCGGGGCCCCCCCGCCGGGATACAATGTTTGCGTGAACCTGGGGGGTGGTTGCGGCGTCATACAACTGTGCCTGGATGGGGGCTTTGAGAACTGGAGGTCATCATGTCGGGAACACGGACATTCTGGGGGCTCTTGG
>JAKLDR010000217.1 GCA_022703445.1 Planctomycetota bacterium
CGCAGAGGTACGCAGAGGACAACGGCAGCTTCTTTCTGTAACAACAAGAACCATGGAGTTGTCCTCTGCGCCCTCTGCGTACCTTTGCGTCCTCTGCGTTAAAGATGACCGTGGCATGTGGTGAGCCCACCGCTTGACGAGCACGCCGTCGGCAACCTTTTTCAGGCCCCCGGCCAACCCCAGTTGGTCATCGTCATTTCCCCGGCTCTTCTCTGTCAGGCTCAACGCAGAGGCCGCAGAGGTACGCAGAGGACAACGGCAGCTTCTTTCTGTAACAACAAGAACCATGGAGTTGTCCTCTGCGCCCTCTGCGTACCTTTGCGTCCTCTGCGTTAAAGATGACCGTGGCATGTGGTGAGCCTACCGCTTGACGAGGGTGCCGTCGGCGACCTTCTCCAGGCCGCCGGCCACCACCGTCTCGCCGGCATCCAGGCCGGAGAGCACCTCCACGCACTGCGGGCAGCGCCGGCCGGTCCGGATCAGCCGCCAGCGGGCCGCGCCGTCGGCGCCGACCACGAACACGCCGGTGAGCTGCCCGCGGTCGATGACCGCCGCGGCCGGGGCGGACAGGACCTCGATCTTCCCCCGGACGAAGTAGGCCCGCCCGAAGAGCCCGGTGGAGAGACCCTCGGCGGCCGGCAGGTCCACCTTGACCGTGAAGGAGCGGCTGCCGGCGGCGGACACCGGCACGATCTCGGCCACCTTGGCCGGGATCTCCCTGCCGCCCAGGGCGTCGATGCGCACGAAGGCGTCGTCTCCGGCCTTGAGCCCGGCGGCCTGGCCCTCGCCCAGTTCGGCCTCCAGCCGGTAGCGGCCGGCGTTCTCGATGGTGAGCAGCGGCTTGCCCGGCGCGGCCATGTCGCCTACCTCGGCGCTGCGGGCGGTGACCAGGGCGTCGAATGGCGCGGTCACCCGGGCGTAGCCGAGGTTGACGCCCGCGGTCTCCAACTCGGCCCTGGCCTGCTCGATGCGGGCCTGTACCTGCTTGCGGCGGGACTCGGCGGCGGAGAGGTTCTGCGCGGCGCGCTCGGCCTCGGCGGCGGCCAGCTTGTGCTTGGTCTCGACCTCCTCGAACTCCTGACGGTTCACGGCGCCGGCCGCGAGGAGCTCCTGATAGCGTTTCAGGGTCGCGGCGGCCAGCGTCGCGCTGGCGTCGGCGGCGGTCCGGGAGGCCTCGGCGCCGCGGATGGCGTTGGCCGTCTCCTCGAACGCGCTCTGGGCCTCCCGGAGCCCGGCCTCGGCCCGGGCCTTGGCGGCGGCCGCGTCGCGGCTGTCGATCTCGACCAGGAGCTGCCCGGCCTTGACCCGGTCGCCCTCCCGCACCGGCAGGGCCTTGACCTCGCCCAGGATCTTGCTGGCGATGACCGCCACCGCCGTCGAGCGCACCGTGCCGGCCGCTTCGTGGGTCAGGGGCATCTCCCGCTTGCGGATGGCCTCGAGCGGAACGGCCAGCGGCTCGGGCGCCGCGGCGGCCGGCTTGCCGCCGTCGCCGCAGCCGGGCAGCGCGGCGGACAGCGCCGCGGCGGCCAGGGCCGCAAACGCCAGGGTAGGGATGGCCAGGGCGGATTTCAAGACCGGCTCCTTTCTCCGGAATGGACCCGGGGGCTCACTGCTGACCGCCGGCGTCCGGACGGTCCGGCCGGGCGGAACAGCACCCGCCACCGGCCGCGTCCCTGAGCCCCAGGCTGCGGAGTATGGTCATCGCCGGACACCAGTTCGTCAAGGCCGACTGCAGCAGGTTCAGGCCGACGAAGGCCGTGAAGAACAGCCAGTACGGCGAGACCCAGTGGGCCAGGGCCAGGCTCAGCAGCACGAAGAACCCGCCCAGGCCGCGGACCGCGCGTTCGACCGTCATGGTACCATCTCCTTGACCAGCCTCTCGGCCAGCTCCCTGTTCGGTCTGCCGGCGAGCACCGCCTCGACGCACTCCAGGAAGCCGTTGAGGCAGGGGACCTTGAGGCGGTAGACGATCCTCTGCCCCTGCCTTTCGGGGTCGAGCAGCCCGGCGTCGGCCAGCATCCGGAGGTGCCGGGAGACGGTGGAGAGCTCCGAGCCCATCACTGCCTGCAGCTCCTGGACGCAGAGCGGCCCCGCGGCCAGCGCCCGCACCGCCCCGAGGCGGGAAGGGTGCGCCAGGGCCTTCAGGGCCCGGGCCAGCCTGGCTCGATCCGCGGACTTGGCCATGGGTGCCTCCATCATCTCCGGCTTCCGGCGTATTTGCAACATTGGCTAAACATCCAAATATTCCCGGGCCAACCCCGGCCCCGCCCCCGCAGCCGCTTTCCTTGCGCCTGCCGCCCGGCCGGGTATAAATAGCCGGCGGACAGCCGGGGAATGGCCCGGCCCTCCGCGGGGGGCGCGCGATCTTGGAGATCTTCAAGGGAGTCCCGGTCTCGGGCGGAGTGGTGGTCGGCCAGGCCTTCGTGCTGGACGGCCAGGACGCCGGGCGCGTGCCCGAGCGCTTCGTCCGCCGGGACGAGACCGCCCGCGAGATCGAACGCTACCGCGCCGCCGTGGAGGCCGCCCGCAAGCAGGTCGAGGCCCTGGCCGAGCAGGCCGCCCAGAAGCTGGGCGAGGGCGCCGGGTCGATCTTCGACGCGCACAGCTGGATCCTCAACGACAAGGCCCTGCACAAGGACATCGCCCAGCGCATCGAGCGCAACCGCTTCACCGCCGAGTACGCGGTCAGCCGCGCCTTCCGACGCTACGGACAGGCCTTCACGGCCATGAAGGACGACTACCTGGCCGCGCGGGTCCACGACGTCCAGGACATCGAGCAGCGCCTGCTGGGCAACCTGACCGGCGCGCGCGCCCAGGACCTCTCGGAGGTCAAGGGCCAGGTCATCGTGGTGGCCCACGACCTGACCCCCAGCCAGACCGCGGCCTTCCCCAAGGACAAGGTCCTGGGCTTCGCCTGCGACGTGGGCGGGCCGACCAGCCACAGCGCCATCCTGGCCCGCGCCCGGCAGCTTCCGGCGGTGGTGGGTCTGGAGAAGGCCAGTTCATCGATCACCACCGGCACGACCCTGATCATCGACGGCAACCGCGGGCTGGTGGTGGTCAGCCCGGACCGCAAGACCCTGACGCGCTACCGCCGGGCGGCCGAGCGGCTGGCGGCCTTCGAGGCCTCCATCGCCCGCGAGAAGGACCTGCCGGCGGTCTCGGCCGACGGCCTGGGCTTCAACGTCTTCGCCAACATGGAGTTCCCCGAGGAGGTCGATTCCATCCTCGACCACGGCGCCGACGGGGTGGGGCTCTTCCGCACCGAGTTCCTGTACCTGCGCAGCGGCCGGATGCCCACCGAGGAGGAGCACTACGAGGCCTACGCCTCCACCGCCCGCCGCCTGGGGCAGAAGCCGCTGGTCATCCGGACCTTCGACCTGGGCGCCGACAAGGTGGCCTGGGAGCACGACGTGCCCACCCGGGAGCAGAACCCCTTCCTGGGCTGCCGCTCCATCCGGCTCTCGCAGCACCGCCCGGACATCTTCCGGGTGCAGCTCCGGGCCATCCTGCGGGCCGCCGGCGAGTATGCCAACATCTCGGTGATGGTGCCGATGATCACCGTGCCGGCCGAGCTGGCCTGGACCCGCCAGCAGCTCGCCAAGGTGGGCGACGAGCTCGCCGGCGAGGGCCGCAAGGTGCCGTCCCGCCTGCGGGTGGGCATGATGGTGGAGGTGCCGGCCGCCGCGCTGCAGGCCGGCTGCTTCGCCAGCCAGGCCGACTTCTTCAGCATCGGCACCAACGACCTCATCCAGTACACGCTGGCCGTCGACCGCACCAACCAGACGGTGGCCGGGCTCTACAACCCGGCCAACCCGGCGGTGCTCGCGCTGATCCGCGCCACCATCGACGCCGGGCGCTCGGCCGGGATCCCCGTGGCCATGTGCGGGGAGATGGCCGGCGACCCGCTCTACGCGGTGCTGCTAGCCGGCATGGGGCTGCGCGAGTTCAGCGTCACCCCGCCGCTGGTGCCCGAGCTCAAGAAGATCATCCGCTCCATACGGGTGGACCGCGCCAAGCGCGTGGCCGCCGAGCTGGGCAGCTGCTCCTCGCCGGAGCTGGTCATCTCCCGACTGCGCCAGGAGCTCGAGACCGCGCTGCCCGGGGCCGGCAACTCGGTGGCCGACCTGGACGCTGGCACTTAGGCGGGTTCCCCGGGCTCAGGCGTTTCCACGCGAGGATTGACCCTCAGGACGGCCGCCAGCGCTGCGACTCCTGGCGCATGGCCCGGGTGATGGCCTGCTCGGCCTGTTCACGGTTGGGGTAGACCGCGGACATCTCGCGGACCTCGCCGCCCAGGATGCTCCTGACCACCCGCTCGACGATCCAGCGCCGCGACTGGGTGCGCTTTATCCGCCAAGTCCGTTCGGAAGGTTCGACTTCGGGCATACCACCGCTCCTCCTGACCGGCGCGATGCTAGCGCGGCCGGCCCGGCCGTCCAGTGGAAAACAGCGACGCTCTCCAGCGGGACAGCAGCAACGGAAGATGCGGCTTTCGACCGTCGGCGCAACGCCTGTTCCTAAAGCCCAAAGCCGGAAGCCGCGTCCTCTGATTCCCCTGGTGCCCTGGCGGTCAGCGGCTCCGGCCGCCCCCGAAGGCCGCCGCGCGACGCTCGGTAAGCCAGGCGGCCAGTTCGGGGATGCCCCGGCAGTCGGCGCAGGAGGTCTCGAAGACGGCCAGGCCCGGGTTGACCGACCGCGCGGCCAGGATGGCTTTGGCCCGGTTGAAGCGGCAGTGGGCGCCCAGGTCCAGCTTGTTGAGCACCATGGCGCTGGCGCCGGCGAAGGCCTCCGGGTACTTGGCGGGCTTGTCGTCGCCCTCCGGGACGGACAGCACCACCAGCCGCTCGGCCTCGCCCAGCTCGAAGGCCGCCGGGCACACCAGGTTGCCGACGTTCTCGATGAAGAGCACGTCCGGCAGCTTCCCGAGCCTGCGCAGCGCGGAGTCGATCATGGCGGCGTTGAGGTGGCAGACCCCCTGGGTGGTGATCTGCACCGCCGGGGCGCCGGCCTTCTCGATGCGCCGGGCGTCGTTGGCCGTGGCGATGTCGCCCTCGATCACCGCCACGGACAGCCGGCGGCGCTTGAGCACCGGGATGAGCTTCTCCAGCAGCGAGGTCTTGCCGGCGCCGGGCGAGCCCAGGATGTTGACCGCCAGGCAGCGGGCCTGCAGGAAGCGGCGCTTGAGGGCCGCGGCCCGGCGCGCGTTGTGCCCCAGAACGTTCTTGACCACCACGATCTTCATTTCCGTCTCTCCTCAGGAACAACGGCCGGCTACCAGCCGCAGATTAACGCAGATGAACGCAGATGGCAACAGCAAACGGGGAAGTCTGCCAAGGCGCGGATTCGTCGCCGCTGTTTCCCTCTGATCTGCGTTTATCTGCGTTCATCTGCGGTCTGATCCGCCGTTGTCGTCAGTCCTCGACCTCGAGCGACATGAGCCGCACCCCCCGGCCGCCCAGGGTCTCGACGTCGCGGCTGCCGCAGGCCGGGCACTCGGCGTGCCCGGATCCGAAGCGCTTCCGGCAGGCCCGGCAGGCCAGGAGCAGTGGCGCCGTGCGGACGACCAGCCTGGCGCCGGCCAGCCGGGTCTTCTCCGCGGCCA
>JAKLDR010000218.1 GCA_022703445.1 Planctomycetota bacterium
TGGCGCGCGCCCGGCCCGCGCCGGCCGGAGGCTTCTTGAAGCGCTTGGCCGCCTGGCGGTAGGACTGCTCCAGGTGCTGAACGGCCAGACGCAGGCCCGGCTTGGCCGCCTGCCACGCCTCGCGGCAGGCGCCGCGGGCCTCGCCGATCTTCGACCGGGCCTCGGCCATCTCCTTGTCGATGGTCTTCTTGGCCTCGGCGCAGTCCTCCTTGAGGTTCCCGGCCCTGTGGCGGGCCTCAGCCTCGACCCGGGCGCTCAGTTCGCCCAGCTTGCTCTGAATCTCGTCCAGCTTCTGGTTCATCCGCTCAGTGTTCATAGCCGCTCCTCCCTTCGGCGCTGCCGGCAGGCCATAGTTCTAACTGGCGGACCCGGGTGCGGCATTCCGGAGAGGAGGCCCCGGACGCAGGACTCGGGGGACACAACACCATTACGCGACGGCGCTGCTCGGCGCGCCTCGATAACGGCAGGCTGTAGGAACAGCAGGCAACCTTGACGACCCTGCGGCCCCGGGGAGAATTGCCAAGGATGAAGGCGGAAGGAAGAAGGGGACTGGGCCCATGAAGCGATTACTCGTAACGCTCGCGGTGGCGCTGATGGCGCTCGTGCCGGCGACGGCGGGCCTCTCCGCCGAGCCGCCGCCGGAGGGCGGGCTGTACGAGACCGTCGTGCGGCAGTACCTGTCGGGCCAGTGGGATCCCCTCGAGGAGCTGCTCAAGGCCAGGGCAAAAGAAGTGGATGCGCTGCCCGGGGCGCAGGGCGCCGATGTGGCCTATATCCGGCAGTCGCTCGCCGAGTCGCATCCCGCGTGGTGGAACCAGATCAAGTCCGGCACCGGCAAGGTTCCGTTCCGGCCGACCGTCTGGGGCAGGGCGGTCGACATGACCTTCGACCCCGCCGCCAAGGGGGGCGTCCAGACGACGTACGTCGGCAACCGCGCGGTCGTCACCGTCTCCTGGCCCGCCGCCGACATGGACAACCCCGCCCACGCCGAGCACGGATTCTCCAAGGGCGAGCTCAACAACCTCAGCGCCTTCAACACGCTGGGGATGGCCGCCTTCTGGAGCGACCTGCCCATGGCGAGCGTGGCCAATCTCTCCGAGGACCGGAAGACACTGCTGATCCGCGCGCTCGAGTTCAACGCCAACCTCACCGGGGTTCATCTGGGGTCGCCCCGGGCGCGCCACTGGGGGCTGTGGCTCTACATGCACTCGTACCTCGGGAAGTACGCCAAGATGCCGACCCTCAATGCGCGCAAGGCCATCGCCGCGGCGTTCCTGATCGAGGTGCTGTCGAACCCGGCGAAGTACCCCTCCATCGCGCTCCCGAAGACGCTCGAGGCGGAGAACGCCGAGGAGAAGCTCGCCCTGGCCGTTCACGAGAAGATCGAAAAGGGGGCGTGGACCCTGGCCGAGGACCGGGCGATCCGGGAGGCGATCAAGGCCCTCCGGGAAGCCAACCCCGACGTCCTGAAGCAGGGCGGCAGCGTCACCCTGCCCGGCGGGCTGGCGATCGACCTCGACCCCCAGAAGGACGCGCCGCTGCGGGCGAAGCGGGACGCGTGGTACAAGGCGCAGTTCGACAAAACGAAGGCGGGGTAGGGGGGCGGGGGGGGCGGGTTGAGGGTTGGGGGTTGAGGGTTGAGGGGTGAGGGTTGAGGGTTGCGGGTGGGGCCGGCGGCTCGCTGCTCCTACAGCCTACAGCCTACAGCCTGCAGCCTCCGACATGCTTGACGCTCCTCGTGTCACGGCGAGAATCCGGAGCCGGAGTTGGGAGGAGTGTCCTGTGTTCGACTCTGGCGACGACCAGACGATGCCGGGCGAGGCGCCGCCGCGCGACGCCGACGGGACGGGCTGCTAGCTATCATGCCCTCCTTCTCTCAATACATCGGCATCGACTACTCCGGCGCCGAGGCGCCGACCTCCCGGCTCAAGGGGCTACAGGTATACATGGCCTCGCCGGGCGCCGAGCCGGTCAAGGTGGGCACGCCCGCCGGGAGGGGCTGGAAGTGGACCCGGAAGGAGCTGGCCGGCTGGCTCCTGGAGCGGCTGCTGGCCGGCGGGCCCGTCCTGGTCGGCATCGACCACGGCTTCTCGTTTCCGATGGCCTACTTCGAGAGGCACGGGCTGGCGGCCGACTGGCCGGCCTTCCTGGACGACTTCCGCGAGCACTGGCCGACGGACGATGACCACACCTGCGTCGACTTCGTCCGCGACGGCATCGACGGCAACGCCGCGGCGCGCTCGGGGGACGCCCGCTGGCGGCGGCTCACCGAGCTTCGGGTCGGCAGCGCCAAGTCGGTGTTCCACTTCGACGTCCCCGGCTCGGTGGCCAAGTCCACGCACGCCGGGCTGCCCTGGCTCCGCTACCTTCACCAGAAGGCCGGCGGCCGGGTCCACTTCTGGCCGTTCGACGGCTTCGAGGTCCCGGCGGGCCGCTCGGTCTTGGCCGAGGTCTACCCGAGGATACTGCTGGACGGCTCTCCGCGCGACGGCCGAAGCGACCACGAGCACGACGCCTGGACCGTGGCCCGGTGGCTCAAGGCGGCCGACGAGAGCGGGGTGTTGGCCGGCCATCTGGCCCCGGCCCTGACCGCCGAAGAGAAACGCCTGGCCGGCGTGGAGGGTTGGATCCTGGGCGTGGCCTGAAGAGCCGCATCCTCCAGCCAGCTCGACATCCGTATGGCCGATGTATTCAGGGGGGGGTGACACTCGTTATACATAAGTCGTAACCCACGTAAAATGAATGCGACACTCGATTTACATAAGTTCCGGCCTGTCTGAGAAGGACCGGGGGGCGGTGCAGGGCGGTGGAGGGTGGATGGCTGAAGGTGGAAGGTGGAAGGTGGAGGGTGGGGGCGTGGCCCTTGTACCTTGTACCTTGTACCTTGCACCTTGAACCTCGCTTGGCCGGGGCGCGAGGAGCGTCAAGCATGTCGGAGGCTGCAGGCTGTAGGAGCGGCGGGCGGCCGGCCGCCGGGTGATCTTCGCTTCGGCTTCCGCTCCCATGTTTTGCGGAACCTCGCCGAGGGCGCGGCCATCTAATCGGGTGAGGGATGGGTTCCAGTCAGGATCTCGCACATGGTGAAACCGGGGCCGCTTGCCGCGATCGTGATGGTGCTGCTTGCGGCCGCCGGCGCGCGCTCGGCTGCGGCGGCGACGGCGGATTCCGCTGAGCCGAAGCGGCCGATCGAGATGATCTTCAAGGGGAAGCCCGGAATCTACGACCTGGTCTTCCGCGGCGCGGAGGGAAGCGCGGGGCGCAGCCTCCCGGCCGGCCGCGACACGCTGGGGGTGGCCACCTCGCCGGCGCGCGACGTCGCCGGGGTACTGGAGCGCGCGGCCGGAGAGAAGCCTCTGGCGCTGACCGTGTACGGCTCGGACGGCGGCGCTATCCGGACGCTCCGGCTGGGCCGGCTGTTCGCCGACGGCTTTCTATCGCATCGGATCTGGGTCGGCTCGGGCGGGCAGGCGCTGATCGTGGGTGAACGGACCAACGTCGGCGAGCTGCTGCGCGACAAGCCCGGCGAGCAGCCGCCGGAAGTCCAGGTCAAAGCCTGGTGGTGTCCGGCCGGGGCCGAGCCCGTCGAGCTGTCCGGGCTGCCGGTAATCGAAGAAGGCCTGGTCGACATGCGCGAGGGCTTCGTGCTGTCCCGCTACGGCACGCCGGATGAGCGGGTCCTGTGCCGATACTCCGGCGCCGGAAGGCTGCTCTGGACGCGGACCTTCGCCTTCCACGCCGGCCTGCGCCCGTCGAAGATGGAACGCTGCGATTTCTTCGTCGGCGGCGGGGACTGGCGGGTCCATTTCTACCGGCACGGTTCGCACCTGATCGAGCGCATCCCCTTCGACCCGGAGGCGTTCCGCCGGGCGAACCCGGACTACGTCGAACGGACCACAGCGCTATACGAGAAGGAGCGCCTTCCCGAGGCGGTCCGGCAGCTGGCCGAGGCCGTGGGCGCCGACCGGGCCGAAAGCACCGGCTTCCGCGAGGCGCTGGCCGGCTTCATCAGGGAGTACCTGGCCGTCTACGCCTCGCGGGGACCTTACGAGGGCGTTGGCGCGGAGCTGCCCGGGCAGATCATGAGGCTGGACGAGCGGATGGCCGCGATCCTCCAGGGCAGGCGCTTCGATGTCTACAGGCGGTGGCGGGAAACCGAAAAGGGCAACGCCCTGCATTTCATGTTCAGCTACCGCCAGTGGGCCCCGGAGCAGTCGCTCGGGCCGGTGACGTTGCCGGACAGGACCGCCGAGGGGCCGGTCAAGCTCGCCCTGGAGGCCGATTTGCAGAGCGTCGTCGTGTCGAACATCGGGGACCGGGAGATAACGGTGTACAAGAACCAGCTGGGGCTGGTCATCGACGGACCCTGCCGGATGTTGCCGCCGCTTCCCGGTCCTCCGGCTCGAATCGAGCCGCCGGTTCGCGTTCTCCTCAAAGCCGGCGAGCGGATCAGCTGGCAGCTGGAGCTCAAGGGGCCGCGCCTGTCGCTGATGGGTGCAACCTACGAAATGGGCGGCCCTGAGAACAGGGTGAAGGTGCGCTATCTGGACCTGGAGTTGGGCCGCTTCGAGTCCAACACCGTCACGCACAAGGTCGGGCCAGACGGCGCGGCGTTCTTCGCCCTGCCGCCCGGGAAGCTCCGGTGGGGAGCCGAGGTCGGCGGACTCCGGCTGGGGATCGCCTGCGACAGGCAGAGGGTCCCCGTCGACGGCGGACTCGAGCTCGTCTTTCAGTTTAGCGCGCCCAAGGACCGGGACGTTCTGCTCTGGGGCGGGAACGTGGCGAAGGGGTGGCGGGCGACGCTCACGCCCCTGAACGGCGGAGAGACGCTTCGCGCGGTCTGGGCCGGAGAGCAGGCCGGCAAGGCGCCCGATATGGTGGTGTCCTCCGGGGCGCCCAACGAGTACAGACTCGACGTGCATGGAGAGGGCTGGGTTTTCGAGACCGCGGCCCAGGACGGCAAGGCGCCGCGCCGGCTCAAGACCCCGCCGCCGGGCCGTTACCGGGTGAGCCTGTCCTTCTCGGACTCGCGGTGCGGCAACGGGCTCTACTACTGGCACGGCGAGGTGGTGTCGGGATCGCTGGAGCTGGAGCTGGAGGCCAGGTAGCCGGGCCGCGATCAATACCGGCGTCGGTCGCAAACCACGTAATCGGAGCTGCGCGTCTTCGGAACTACGGCGCTCTCGCCGGCGTCCGCGGCTGGGCGTCCCTGATCCGCTCGATGGCGTCGTTGACGAAAACCTCCAAGTAGCGATTGTTCTTCGCGCACTGCTCGAGCGGCGCGATGGCCCGCTCATCGCCGAGAGCCCGCAGGCCAAGGACCGCTCGCAGGCGGATCTCAATGTCTTCGTTCTCGAGAGCCGCCAACAGCCCCTCGAACCCGAGCGGAGCCCCCAACTCCAGCAGCGCGCCAGCGGCCTGCGCCTGCACTGCGCGGCTCGGATCGTTGAGCGCGGCGGTCAGCGCTTCGATCGCGCTCCGGTCGCCGATCCTCCCCAGTGCCTCGGCCGCCTTGGCGCGCACCGTGGCCTCGGGGTCGTGGAGCGCCGCGGCCAGCGGCCCGGCCGCGCGGGGGTCGCGCAGGGCCCCCA
>JAKLDR010000219.1 GCA_022703445.1 Planctomycetota bacterium
GTGGGGCCGGTTCGAATTCTATCTTCTGGTGCGCTCAGCGGAGTGACACCGAATAGATGTTTGGCCCATCCCGCCGAATCCTGCCTTCCCAACTTGACAAAGGCTTGCTCATAGATGTCCTCTGTGTGCTCTGTGGTGAAGTCCGTTGTTGTTGTCTTCCGCGGACTGCTTGCGGGTTGCCTGTGCCGGGCTTATAATCCCCGAACGGAAGCGGCCCTGCGGCCGCTTCCATCCGCGATTCCCCGGAGGCGGCTGTGTCCAAGGCTCCAGAACAGGGCGGCAAGGTGCTGGTCGGCATCGACCTGGGCGGCACCAACCTGAAGGTTGGGCTGGTCGGCACCGACGGCAGGTTGCTCGCCGAGAAGCGCGCGCCTACCGAGGTGTCCAACGGCGCCCGGGCCGCCGCCGACAACATGATCCGCCTGGCCCGGGAGCTGCTCGCCGAGCGCGGCCTCTCCGCCGGGGACGTGATCGCCGCCGGGATCGGCTCCCCGGGGCCGCTCAACACCCGCACCGGGCGGATCGTCAAGACCCCCAACCTGGTCGGCTGGGACGGCGCGCCGCTGGCCCCCTGGGTCTCCGAGGGGCTGGGCGTCCCGGCCTTCCTCGAGGGCGACGCCAACGCCGCCTGCTGGGGCGAGCACTGGGTCGGCGCCGGCCGCGGCGTGGACAGCATGGTGATGATCACCCTGGGCACCGGCGTCGGCGGCGCGGTCATCCTGGCCGGCGAGCTGGTCCGGGGTGTGGACGACACCGGTGGGCACATCGGCCACGTGACCGTCGAGCCCGGCGGGCACCAGTGCGGCTGCGGGGTCAAGGGCTGCCTGGAGGCCTACGCCTCGGCTCCGGCCACGGTGCGGCGCTTCCGCGATGCGGTGGCCCGCGGCGAGAGCTCGGCGCTGGCCCCCTCCGACGACCTCACCGCCCACGACATCCACAAGGCGGCGCTGGCCGGCGACCGGCTGGCCCGCCGGACCATCGAGCTCACCGGCTGGTACCTGGGCGTGATCCTGGGGGGGCTGGCCAACGTCCTCAACCCCGAACTCTGCTGCGTCTCGGGCGGCATGATCAACGCCGGCGAGATGCTCTTCGGCCCCATGCGGGAATCGGTGTGCGAGCACGCCTTCCCGCTGCCGGGCAAACGCCTCAAGATCGTCCCCGCCCAGCTCGGCGAGCCGGCGGGCATCATCGGAGCGGCCGGATGCGCGCTGACTCGATCCGCAACTTCGCGATAATCGCGCACATCGACCACGGCAAGAGCACCCTTGCCGACCGCTTCCTGCTGAAGACGGGGGTGGTCACCGAGCGCGAGTTCCACAACCAGATTCTCGACGACATGGACCTGGAGCGCGAGCGGGGCATCACCATCAAGGCCAGCCCCGTGACCCTGCCCTACAAGCAGGGCGCCGAGAATTACACCCTCAATCTGATCGACACACCCGGCCACGTGGATTTCTCCTACGAGGTTTCCCGGGCGCTGGCCGCCTGCGAGGGGGCCATCCTGCTGGTCGACGCCTCCCAGGGCGTCGAGGCCCAGACGGTGGCCAACGCCTATCTGGCCACTGAGGCGGGGCTGGACATCGTCCCGGTGATGTCCAAGATCGACCTGCCCGGCGCCCACCCCGACGAGGTCGCCGAGGAGATGCACCACGTCCTGGACATCGACCCGTCGGAGATCATCCGGGTCAGCGCCAAGACCGGCGAGGGCGTCGACGAGGTCCTGAAGGCGGTCATCGCCAGGATCCGGCCGCCGGCCGACTCCGGCGAGGACGAGCTGCGCGCGCTGATCTTCGACGCCGAGTACGACGACTACCGCGGGGTGGTGGTCCACGTGCGGGTCTTCGGCGGCAAGCTCAGGGCCGGACAGAAGATCCGCATGATGCAGGCCGGCCAGGTCTTCGAGTGCACCGAGGTGGGTCGCTTCGCGCCGCGCATGCAGGCCACCGACGAGCTCTGCGCCGGCGACGTGGGCTACATCGTGGCGGGCATCAAGCGCCTGGCGGACGTGCGGGTGGGCGACACGGTCACCGCCCAGGACCGCCAGGCGACCACGCCGCTGCCTGGCTACCGCGAGGCCAAGCCCATGGTCTTCTGCGGCCTGTACCCGGCCAACAACACCGACTTCGAGAGCCTGCGCAAGGCCATCGAGAAGCTGGGCCTCAACGACGCCGCCTTCCACTGGGCGCCGGAGACCTCCGGGGCCCTGGGCTTCGGCTTCCGCTGCGGCTTCCTGGGCCTCTTGCACATGGACATCGTCCAGGAGCGCCTGGAGCGCGAGAGCAGCCTGGACGTGATCCAGACCGCCCCGAACGTGAGCTACGAGGTGGTGCTGCGCAACGGCCAGGTCGTCACCGTGGACAGCCCCGCGGCGCTGCCCGAGCACGGGGACATCGAGGAGTTCCGCGAGCCGATCGTGCGCACCGAGCTGATCGTGCCCGCCGAGTTCATCGGGGCGATCATGAAGCTGGCCGAGGAGCGCCGCGGCAAGTACGTGCGCACCGAGTACCTTTCGCCCAAGCGGGTGATCCTCGAGTACGATCTGCCCCTGGGCGAGATCGTCTACGACTTCTACGACAAGCTGAAGAGCGCTACCCGCGGCTACGGCACCATGGACTACTCCGTCCGCGGCTACTTCCCGGGAGACCTGGCGCGCCTGGACATCCTGGTGGCCGGCGACCGGGTGGACGCGCTGGCCACGGTGGTGCATCGTTCCAACGCCGAGCGCCGCGGGCGGGCGGTGCTGGTCAAGCTGCGCAAGTCCATCCCCCGGCACCTTTTCCAGATCGCCCTGCAGGCGGCCATCGGCGGGCACATCATCGCCAGGGAGAACATCGCGCCGCTGCGCAAGGACGTGACCGCCAAGTGCTACGGCGGCGACATCACCCGCAAGCGCAAGCTCCTCGAGAAGCAGAAAGAGGGCAAGAAGCGCATGAAGAACATCGGTTCGATCACCGTGCCGCAGGAGGCCTTCCTGGCGGTGCTCCAGGCGGGGGAGGAGGAGTAGGCGCTTGCCGGACTCCGCCAAGACCAGCCCCGCGAAGCCCGGCGCCGAGCAGTCGGCCGGGAAGAAGCCCAGGAAGAACAAGACCCGCGAGCTGGTCGAGTGTCTGCTGGTGGCCGGCGTGCTGGCCATCGGCATCCGCACCTTCGGCTTCCAGCTGTTCAAGATCCCGACTCGCTCCATGGAGCCTGAGCTCATCGGCAACGAGAACTACGGCGACCGGGTGGTCGCGGCCATGTGGTACAACCGGGGCGGGAGCATCCTGCCCCTGAAGCTGGCCAAGCCCGATCGCTGGCAGGTGATCGTCTTCGACCACTACGTGATGGAGGCGCAGGACAACGACGATCCCAGGGAGGTTCGCACCAACTTCATCAAGCGCCTTATCGGGCTGCCCGGCGAGCGGGTGGAGATCCGCGACGGCGATGTCTGGATCAACGGCCGGATAGAACGGAAGCCACCCGACGTCCAGCAGCACCTCTGGACCAAGCTCTGCGACCAGGATCCGGCCAAGCTTGCGCACCTGCGCTACTGGTGGCGGTTCGACGAAAGCCTGGCGCTCGACAACGGGGCGGCGGTGCTGAGGGCGCCGGGCCCGGGCAAGCCGGCCACCGTGCGCTGGGCCGGGTTCAATCCCGAGAAGGTCGACGAGGGCCGGGCCATCGACAACCGGTTCATCCGGCCGACGGTCAAGCAGGTGACCTGTCCAGACAAGCACGCCTTCGCCGCCGCCTTCGACACCGCCCGCCCCCTGACTTTCTGCCCGGTCTGCGACAAGCCGGTCTGGGGCGTGAGAAACGACGACGAGGAGGGCTTTCTGCGCTGCGACAACCTGCGCAGAAAGCCGGACACCGACTACTGGACCGAGGGCAAGAGTCCGTCCTTTGTGCCGGACCTGCGTCTCGCCGCCGACTTCGAATATCTCGGCGGCAGCGGCGAGCTCAAAGTCGTGCTGGTGGGCCGTGGGGACTCCTACCGCCTGACCCTGCCATTGGGCGAGCCCGGGGGCGCGGCCCGGCTGAGCAGCAGCCGTCCGGGGATCACCGCCGAGGGGCGGCTGCCGGTGGAGTCCGGCAAGCCCCATCACCTTGAAGTGGTCAACGTGGACGGGGCCTTCTGGGCTGAGCTGGACGGCATGAAGCTCGGCCCATGCCAATACGAAGTGAACGTGGTGCACGGACCTGCCGATGCCAGCTTGACCTTGTCAGGGGCGGCCGGACTGAAGCTGAACCGCCTACAGCTCTGGCGCGACATCTACTACACTTGGCAGGCGCCCGGCGGCAACGGCTCGCTTGAGATCGAGGCGCGCAGAGGCTACACCCGCTGGCACCCGGGTTTCTCCGCCTTCCACGCCAGTGCCGACGACAAGTCGTTCGCGCTCGCTGGTCCCCTGGGGCCGGATGAGTACTTCTTCATGGGCGACAATACTCTGGCTTCGCAGGACAGCCGCGCCTTCGGCCCCAAGAAGGAGGGCGACATCGTCGCCCGCGCCATCTTCGTCGCCTGGCCGCCGAGCCGCTTCCACCTGGTCTGGTAGGAGAGCCGCGCCATGCCCGAGCCCGCCGCCGCCACGGCCCCCTCCCCCGCCGGTGCCGCCTCCGGCGAAGGGATCCTGCTGGCCACCGAGAACCTCCGCAAGACCTACGGCAAGCGCGAGGTGGTGCGCGGGGTGTCGCTGCAGGTGCGCGCCGGCGAGATCGTGGGCCTGCTCGGCAAGAACGGCGCCGGCAAGACCACCACCTTCAGCATGGTGGTGGGGCTCGTCCGACCCTCGGTCGGCGAGGTCCGCTTCATGGGCAAGGTGATCAACCGCCTGCCGATGTACCGGCGCGCGCGGCTGGGGATCGGCTACCTCCCGCAGGAGAGCTCGGTCTTCCAGAAGCTCTCGGTCAGCGACAACCTGCTCGCGGTCCTCGAGACCATGCCCTACGGCCGCACCGAGCGCCTGCGACGCCGCGACCTGCTGCTCGAGGATCTGAGCCTGTCCCGGCTGGCCGCCTCGGAGGCCTGCACCCTCTCGGGCGGCGAGCGCCGGCGCCTGGAGGTGGCCCGGGCGCTGGCCCTCAAGCCCAGGCTCATGCTCTTCGACGAGCCCTTCAGCGGCATCGACCCGATCACCGTGGGTGAGATCCAGGCCATCATCCGGGGTCTGCGCGCCAACGGCATCGGCATCCTGCTCACCGACCACAACGTGCGCGAGACCATCTCGGTGACCGACCACTCCTACCTCATCGACGAGGGCGTGGTCTTCTGCAAGGGCACGCCCCAGGAACTGGCGACCAACGACGACGCCCGCCGGCGCTACCTCGGCGAGAACTTCTTCCTGATCCCGCCGCCTCCGGCCAGGCCGATGCGGGGGGACTGACCCGACATGGGTTGGGGGTTGGGGGTTGGGGGTTCCGGGGAAGGACCGCGCGGAGAAGGCTGGCGGGAGGAAGTCGCCCGGTTTAGAGGCGGTTCCGGCCACGATCTCGTAGGCATTCTGACAATTCCCGTCCTGCCTTCCCCCAACCCCCAACCCCCCACCCCCCACCCCCCCCGTGTGGTTTTTCACGGCTGGGGGACCCTCCGCCCCCGGCC
>JAKLDR010000022.1 GCA_022703445.1 Planctomycetota bacterium
CTGAACGACCACACCGAGAGGAAAGGCGGCGCAGATTTGCAGTCGGCCCTCGCCGGGCTCTTCTCGGCAGGCTTGAACATCGATGCCCGACTGATCAGCAATCTCGAGATCGAAGGCCTAGTTCATCAGCAAGTTATCAACCCGGAATCTCTCCCCAGAGGATACGCCTACCTCTGGGAGACCATCGAGGCCGCGAGGATCAAGATCACCCTCGACCGCAGCCTGGAAACCGAGATCCAGGGCAGGATCGACAGGTTCTCGGCTTCGGACCTGGGGCAGAAGCTCAATCTGCAGTTCAAGGCCGAGGCCGGCAGCAAGGGTACGTACCAGGTCACCGGCCGGAATCTGGTAGTGGCCGTCAAGGTGGTTGAGTTCCGGACCAACGTTCGGACGGAGACGGTCACCGTGCGGCTCGGTAAGGATTTCCAGGGCGCCGACCAGGCGGGGGCTTTCGGATACATGGTGTCGGTGCAGTCCGGGGGCGTGGATTTGCCCGCCCGCAGGGCCGAAGTCCTTCTCAGGAACCCGCGCGCACTCGATCCGGATGCCGGTGCATGGAAGGGCGCACTCGGTGCGGACGCCGTCAGGATCCACCTGGGGCCGATTGTGGGTGAGAAATGCGATGTTGCGGTTGATACCGTCTACATTTCGGGATGGGACGCTGACAACCTGGCGTGCCAGGTGACGTTCCAGCGCAGCACCTGGACGTTGCGTCAGGTCGGCTGCGGCCTGGACACGGTGCGCTGACGGGCCGCGCAGCGCGGATACGTATTATGGATATTACGCTCTTGACAGGGACTTGTCGCCGATGTATTATTGTGGCGGACGCACTGGGGGAGCATAGTGAGCACGAAGTTCGCGATTGGGGTCGAGCAAAGGCGGGTGAGCCTGTCCCCGTCACATGAGCGTCGCGCGTTGACCGAAAGCGGCACACCTGGGGGCTCCGAAGGGATCGGAGCCCTCGCTGTTTTCCGGGGTGGGAGTACGAACTGAAGAGGGAGAGGTGCGATGGGGACTCAGACTGTGAACCTGGGGCTTGCAAAACCCGCTGCTGGCGAGACGCACTGGGCGACATCCCTGAACGCCAACTGGGACACTCTCGACGCCATGGCCTACGTGTCGACCCCGCTGTCCTGGAACATGCTGACAACCAAACCCGACACGGTCGGCCAGGGCACGTGGGCCGCCGCCCAGGGCAGCACCCGGCTCTACGGCGGGGATTTCTCCAATACCACCACCACCGATGGCGACAACTTCACCTGCAACTTCCGCTGTCCCGCAGGCACCTACACCCTGCGGTTCAACGCCATCAAGTACTCGGACGCCGGGATCGTCAAGGTCTACATCGATGGCAACCAGGTGGGCACTGGAAGCGGCTACGACGAGTACGCCGCCTCCCTGGATGCCGTGAACATTGTGGAGATCAGCGGGCTGAGCCTGACGGCCGGCGAGCACACCCTGAAGTTCCAGCTTTCGGGCAAGAACGCCTCCGCGTCGAGCTACAGGTTCAGGACGTCGGGCATCTGGCTGCAGAGGACCGCCTGATGAGTACCCAAACGACGAACCTGGGGCTGACCAAACCGTCCCCCGGCCACACCAGTTGGTCGGCGGCAGTGAACCAGAACTGGGACACGCTCGATTCCATGGCCTACGTGTCGACGTGCATCTCCTGGAACCTGTTGACCGGCCAGCCCGACACGATCGGACAAGGCACCTGGACCCGGGTGCAATCCAGCGACCGGCTCTACTGCGGGGAGTTCCGGAATCCCACCGTGGACGACGGCGACAATTTCACCTGCAAGTTCCGGTGTCCGGCAGGGACCTATACGCTGCGCTTCCACGCTGGCAAGAACACCGACGGAGGCATCGTCAAGGTCTACCTGGACGGGAGCCAGATCGGAGCCTCTTCGGGCTACGACACGTATTCGTCGCCGAAGAACGTGATGAACGTGGAGGAGATAACCGGCCTGGCCATCGATGCCGGCGAACACTCCCTGCAGTTCATCCTGGACGGAACGAACCCCTCCTCGGGGCTGTATCGCTTCCGCACCTCGGGGATCTGGCTGCAGCGGACTGCGTGAGGGAGACGACTGCGATGGCTGGACAAATGGAAGTCATGTGGCGCGGTGGCAGTGGACGACAGTACGAGTACTTCGTCTACGGGATTTCCCCCAACTTCGATCCAAAGCAGGACGGCAACTACATCTTTGCCCGCGAGGATGGTGTCGGAGGATGGGCGCCAGTCTACATCGGGCAAGGAGACCTGAAGGAACGAACGGAGAACCATCACAAGGCGTACTGCATCACCGCCAAGGGAGCAACACACGTGCACGCTCACCTCAACGCCGAGGAGAAGAGCAGATTGGCCGAGGAGCAGGACCTGCTCGCAGGTCATCCGGAGGCGCATGCGCCCACCGGCTGCAACGAGAAGGAAGGTGGCTGAGATGAGGGTCGAAGTCTACAGCGACAAGTTCGTGACCCACAACAACCCCAGCGGCCGGCAAGTCGTGGATACAAGCGACCCCAGGATGAGGAAGCTGCTGGGAGCGCGGGTCATCGAGGAGTTGGAGTCCGGAGCCGAAGTGGCCGCCCCACCGGCCGCGACTCAGGCCACCCCCCCCAAGCGCAAGAAGAAGTAGCCCGGCAACCCGGGCGCGAGGAACGCAGCCGCGGATTCCCCGGCTGCGGATCGTCACATCTGCACAGGAGACTGACCGATGCCGGTGATCAGGATATTCGAGCCGATTCGTGGACAGGACGGGCAGGACACGGGGACGAGTTCGGATCCGTATTTGTACGGGGTGGGGAGCGACGGGGGCATAACGGTCAGTCGGAAGAGCAGTTTCGTGGCCAAGGCCAGCATCAGTGGTGGTGCGGCCAGCGACATCAAGTGGTACCCGTACAGTCGGGACTGGGAGAGCACGGATCTCTACTACAGCGAGGACGGGGATGGGGTGGAAGGGGATGTCAAGCAGGTAAACGTGCTGGTCATGAACCCGCCGGAGTCTTATGGCGGGGATTTCATCTATGACGAGATCTATGCGGACTACGCCTACTACGACGGCAGCATCCCGTACCCGTGTGTGCATGCCGACTGGTGGGAGAAGATCGTCGTTAACGTCGTCTCGGGCAAGGCCGCGGTGAAGGCGCTTTACATGGAGGGGGAGGATTGCGACTGCGGCTGTGAGAAGAAGATCAACGCCAAGCGCCTCAAGGCTGGTCCTACGGAGACCGGGCTGACGTGTGCGGACACGGAGGATTTGCAGACGTGTCTGGGGCCCATTTGTCTGGGCGTGGTGCACATTGAGGGTGACTTCCAGGACGTGGAGGACGGGAATCGTGCGGGGCGCGGGAGTCATGCCAAGTGGACGCGGCACATCAACAAGCACTCTGACGGCAAGCGGGTGCTGGTGGTGCAGCAGGATGGGAGCAAGGCGGTCTTCATTAAGCGCAACGACACCGGCAAGTGGGAGATCAAGGGCAAGTACAATGCGGCGCTGGCCCAGAGCGGCAGCGAGTTCATCGAGCAGGTGCCTGGCGGTGGGGATTGGAGGACGCAGTACACGTATGACGTATACGGCAATCTCCGGCAGGTCTTGAACCGCAACAACAAGGTGCTTTACTACAACTACGATTACTCGGCGGCTGACTCCGGCTGGCGTGGCCGGCTACAGAGCATCAGCGGGGACTTGAAGGTCATCCCCTACTTCTTCTACGACGGCAATGGCCGTTACGCGAGCACCAAGCTGGAGGGGTCGGAGACGGGGTGGGCGAGCTACTTCAGCTACGACGTCAACAACCGGATGAGCCAGGTCAAGGGTCCGACGGGGTGCGTGCACCAGTTCGGGTGGGACCACACCAATGGCCGGGTCACGAACGTCACGGATCCGGAAGGCTACACCACCTACCTTGAATTCAACGATGCCTACGGGGCGGTCTCGAAGATCGTGGAGCCGTTGGACCGGAGCAGTTACTACCAGTGGGACACGGCCACACGGGTGAGGAGGGAGACGGACCTTCTGGGGCGGGTGAGCTACTACCGCTACGCGGGTGCGGGAGTGGATCTGGATGTCGACGCTCTGGGCAACGCGACGCAGCGCGGGTTCGACGCCTACGGGAACGTGATCGCCTCTGTGGACCAGAGGGGGAACTCTAGCTACTACGTCTACGAGGCCTACAATCTGCTTCGGACGAAGGATGCTTTGGGCCACGAGAGCTACTACCGCTACGATGCGAACAATTACCGGATTGCGTCGATAGACGCCCTGTTCCACGGGACATACTACGCCTACGATGTCTACGGCAATCAGACGGCGGTGCAGGATGCTCTGGGCGGGGTGAGCTACTTCATCTACGACTCGAACGGTTTCCGGGTGGCGGCGATTGATCCATTGAATCACGGCACCTACTTCGGCTACGACAGCTGGGGCCGGCAGACGGTGCAGATGGACGCGCTGCGAAATGCCAGTTACTACAGTTACGACATCCTGGGGAACCAGGGGCGGGTGGTGGATGCCAGGGGCAACGCCACATACTTCGAGTATGACCTGAACGGGCGGCAGACGAGGGTGAAGAACGCGCTGCTTTACAGCCGGCAGTCTGGCTACGATGGGCGGGGGCTCAGGACGGTCGAGATCGACGAACTGGGAAACGCGGCGTACTTCGGTTTCAACGGGCTGCAGCAGTTGACCCGGAGCACGGATTTCGCGAACAACGCCACGCTGTTCGGGTACGACCTGGTGGGGAACCGGACGCGGGTCGAGGACCCGACCGGTTCGACGACTTACTATCACTGCGATGAACTCAACCGCCAGAAGTGCGTGGAGGATGCGCTCGCGGCCAAGATCTACTTCGAGTACGACGCGGTGGGCAATCAGAGCAGGACGAAGGACCCGTTGGGGCGTTCTACGCTGGCGTACTTCGATGCGCTGAACCGGCAGGTGAAGACGGTTTACGCCGATGGGTCGGAGAGCACGACGGAGGAGTTCGACGCGGTCGGGAACGTGCTTCATGCGCTCGATCAGCTGGGGCGTTCGTCGCGGTCGAGCTACGATGAGCTCAACCGGGTGACGGCGCAGTCGTCGGCGGAGCTTGGATGGGGTTATCAGGCTTACGGAGAGACTGTTTACGGCGGGCACGATCCGCTGCTCTTCAGCTACTTCCGGTACGACAAGGCCAGCAACCGGACGGCGGTGATCGACGGGCGGTTCCACGGATCGTACTTCGCCTACGACGAGCTGAACCGGGTGGCCGTGCAGTGGACGCAGACGGCCGCTGGGGCGTATTTCCTGGTGGACGAGGCCGCGAGCTACTTTGGTTACGACGAGGTGGGTAACCGGGTCAGGGCCAAGGATCCGAACGGCAACGCCACCTACTTCCACTTCGACAAGCTCAACCGGATGGACTGGCAGAAGGACCAGGCCGGGTACTACACCTACTACGAGTACACAGCGCGCAATGAGCAGTCCAAGGTCAAGAACCCGCGAGGGGCCGAGACGCAGAGCATCTTCGACGCGGCTGGGAGGCTTACGACCTCCATCGACCCGCTCAACATCTCGACCTACTTCCAGTACGATGCGGCCGGGCGGCGCACGCTAACGCATCTGGCCGCGCTCGACCAGGTGACCTACCTGGTTTACGACAAGGTCGGGCGGCAGACGCACGTTAAGACGATGCCCGACGGTTCGACGATCTACGACACCGAGACGGTCTACGACGCGGCGGGGCAGACCGTGCGGGCGGTGAACCCCAGGGGCTACGCAGTCTACTTCGAGTACGACCTCGTGGGACGGCAGCAGAAGGTCAGGAACGCGCTCCTCAACGAGACCTACTTCGGCTACGACGTGGTGGGCAACAGGACCTTCGCTGTTTCCCCGCGGGGCTACGGCTCCTACTTTGGCTATGACGCAGCGAATCGCCTTGCTGTGTCTCAGGACGCGGAGAACGTCTTGGGGTACTTCGGGTACGACCGTAACGGAAATCGGACGGCGGTGGTGGTGGGAACCGGATCTGAAGCCAGGAGCACCTACTTCGCCTTCGACAGCCTGAACCGCTTGGTGGCCGTCCGGGCGCCGGACAGCGGGGTCACCGTCTTCTGCTACGACAAGAACGGCAACCGGACCATCGAGACGGACCCGCTCTCGCGGTCGACCTACTACGGCTACAACGAGCGGAACGAGTTGGTCAGGGTCCAGGACGCCTTGGTCAAGACCGCCTACTACGAGTACAGTTCGACGGGGAGCCTGTCGAAGTCCACGAGTCCGGAGAACCGGGTCGGGCAGTTCGAATACGACCTTGCGGAGCGGCGGACGAGGGCCTACTATAGTGATGGCTACGCGGCGTACTTCGGCTACGACGCCGCTGGCAACATGCTCACGGCCCAGGAGGCGACAGTAGGGACCGTGTACTTCGCGTTTGACCGGATGAACCGGGCCACGGCCCAGAAGTTCGCCGTGGGCGGGGCGGCCTATTACTTCTACGACGCCAACTCCAACCGTACCCGGATCGCTTACCCGTCCGGCGGTGCGGCTTACTACACGTTCGACGAACTCGACCGGATGAGTTCGATCAAGAGCCCGGCCGGGTACACCACGAGCTACACCTTCGACAAGTCCGGCAACCGGACCAAGTCCGTCTGGGGCAACGGGGCCTGGACGTACTACACTTTCGACAGCGCCGAGCGGATCTCGTCCATCCGGCACTTCGATGACGGTGGTTTGGGGATCGCCTACTTCGACTACGGGCGCGACGGGCGGGGGAACATAACCGAGATCGCCCGGCTTGATGGGGTCACGACCTACTACGGATACGACCTGGCCGACCGGCTCTCCTCCGAAGTCTGGAAGAGTGCCGCCGGCGCGAGCATCTACGCCTTCGAGTGGGACTACGACCTGGCCGGCAACCGACTCTCGGGCACCGAGCAGGGCCAGAACATCGCCTGGGCCTACAACGCCGCCGGGGCCATCATCAGCCGCGTCGACGATTCGGGCTCGACCTACTACATTTATGACCTCGATGGGAACCTCGAAGTGCTCATGGCCCCGGGCGGTGCCGTCACCTACTTCGAGCACGGCGCCCACGGCCTCGTCACCAAGATCAAACCCTTGGGCGGCACCGAGATCTCCTTCGGCTACGATGCTCTCCTCCGGCGCACCAAGATGGTCCAGGGAGCGGTGACGACGAGCTTCAAGCATGACGGCTTGGACCTGCTCGAGGTCTCGGACGCCTCAGGCAACCTGACCAAGCTCGCCCACGGCTACAAGACCGTCGACGGCATCGGCTCGGTGGTCGAGATCGAAAAGAATGGCGCGCGATACTACCTGCACCAGGACCACCGCGGAACGACCTACAAGATCACGGACTCTGCGGGTGACCCCGTCTGGACCGGGCTCTGCGACTCCTGGGGCAACAGTATCAGCGAGACTGGCTCCAACCCATCCCTCTTCTGGTACCAGGGACAAGCTTGGTGGAAGGTGACCGTCGGCAGCACACGCCTTTACGTGTCTCCTACCCGTCTGTATGCGGTGGAACTCGGTGTCTTCGTAGATAAGGAACGTGGCTCCAATTACCGATACTGCTTCAACAATCCTGTGAGGTGGGCAGATCCCGATGGCCACGGTGAGGACCAAACCGATAACAAGTCCAAAGAGCCAGATCTAGACGCCAAGTACGAGGAGACGCTAGGCCAAGAGGCGAAAACGTTCCTAGACACACAGAAGGCTGAGTTCGCAGCATGGCACCAGAAAGCGAAAGAGATTTGGAAGGAGAAACTGGACTCTCCGGCGGGACCCACGGCAAGCGCTCCTGCGAACCAGGGACGGACTGGGAATACACGGGTGTTTGCACCCAATAATGCCGGCCTTGGAGATGCCTGGGCCCTTAGAATTAGGGCAAAGAAGGTCAAGGATGAGGATCCGAACAATAAGTGTTGGCAAGTCGAAATGGGGGTTGTCACGACGAAGATAGAGTCGTGGTATGTGGCCAGTGAAGCAGCTGACAAGGCCGTGAAGTGCAAGACCATAAAAGGGCACGAGCTCAAGCATATGACAACAACAGTTCGTGCCATGTACGATGTTGTAACTGAGCTTCGGAAGACTAGGGATGACTATGTCAAGGCTGGGGGAAGTGACTGCCTGACTGAGGAAGAGGCCACGTATCTTGCGAATCTCCTTACAGTGACGAATTCACAGTTCTTGAGCCAACTGCATGTTGACAATTTTCAGTGGGATGTTTCCGATTATGCAGACGAGGGCCAGAAGAAGACCGCGGAAGCGTCACGTGAAGCCGCTCAGAAACGTCTTGATCAGGACAAGAAGACGATCCAGGATGTCGCGAAGCAGGATCCGCGGGAGAAGAAAGAGTAGAGGGCAGATGTGCATGTCCAACGATCACGCCAGCGGACGAGAGACTAGGTACTGTGCCAAGAGCTCATTGCGCGGCGTGGCCGGTCCAGCGTTGGTAGTGATTGTTACTATGATCGGATGCCTCATTCTATACTGCGCAATCGCACCTGTTGTCCGCTGCACCGCAGTGCTAAACCTCCTGATTTCCAGTGATTGGCCACATATGGATATTGAGCGCCAATCGGCGATGGCAGCGAACGCCTTGAAGGATTTGGGCGGGCCAAACCATGCTGCCGCTCTGCTAACCTCGCACCTCCACCTGCCATATGGATTGAGCAATAGGAGAGAATGTGCGGTGCTGTTGTTGGGGTATTGCGAGTGCCCCCTTGCCATGCAAACACTACTGGGTGCTCTGGCATCTGATGCCTCTGACGAGAGGCAAGCTGCAGTAATATCGCTAGAGAGACTCAACCCTGCCTCGAAGACGAAGGTTCCTCAGCTTAAGGCAATGCTCGAGTCAAATCCCGGTCCTGGTCGATACGATATTGCGGATGCTCTATGGCGATTGTCGGGCGATGCACAATCCAGCATCCCCGTCATCGTGGAGGCGATAGGCGACGGGAATCGAGAAGTGCGCCGGAGAGGCCTTCGGATTGCGTTAGTACTTACGTTGCGTGCCAGTAGAGGAGAGGTATCTGCCCCTTCATGCATTTTCGATAGACTGGCATCTCATCTAGTGGCGGGCCTCGCAACAAGCGATGCTAGCGACAGAAGTATCACTATTCGTGCGCTGGCCAACATGAAGACCCTGGCTGTTTCTGCATTGGTAGCGGGTCTCGAAAACGGCAACGGAAACATCAGGGGTGGGTGTCAGGAGGTGCTACGCGAAATTGAAGGTACCATTCGGGACATGCGTGGTGATGAAACGATGCCTGAAGAGGAATTGCGCTTGTTGTAGCAACCCCGTAGTGTGCCAACACTCGGCCGAGCATCACGCCGCTCTCCGGCAGTGAAGTTTGAGCAGGCCGCCGAGGCGTTGGCGGCACTCGATGGGGCCGGTTAATGGCGGGTTCGTGCCGATGGGTCCGATCAACCGGTGTTCAACTGACTCCCTCCGTGCTGCCGGCGCGTCGCTTCACGATTTCGTGGACTTCAGGCTGAGGATTTCAGCCTGGTTACGGGCAGAGGTCTCCGGTTGCCTTCGAAATGCGTCATGAGCTCGATACGGATTCCGCAGGGCCCACGGGTCTTGACCTGCGGCGCAGCGCAGGGGCTCTTCCTGGGCCACTTGCCCCGCGGTTCGAACCTGGGTTTCTCGTTGGCCGGTTCTGGACGATAGGTGATGAGGTCGAAGTTCCGTTCTGCCAGCGCTTCCTGGCAGAGCTATCGCCGCGCCCGTCTGCTCACAGATCCCTGGCAATCGGCACTTCGCACGGCCTGATTTCTACGCAAGCAAGAGGGCCAAGCCGCTTGGGGTTCGTCCTGCTCTCTCCGTCGGGCATGATGGGGCTGGTAGTCGCAGGTCCTTTTCGGTGGGCCGCCCGGAGCCTATGGGACTTCGGACGGTGTTCTTTTCAGCAAAGGGCAACAACAGGAGATGACCATGCACAAGCCGCGTCATGGGCTCCCCGCTCTTCCCCCTCTGGATCGTGTCGTGCCGAACAATGAAATGGCTGAATTCCTCGGGATCGCCAAGAGCACGCTTGTTGCTTGGAAGCGGAGACGTCCTGAACTGGCAGGAACAAGGATGGTACGACTGATGGATCTGCTCGATCTGGACGTGAGCGCGGGTCGGGCGGCAAGGCTGCTTGGGTGCGCAACAAAGACAATCTATCGGCGGGTACGATCAGGGCAACTGGCGATGGTGGATCGAGGGCGCCAGAAGCGGTTCGCCTTACGCACCATACTGGCAATGCGTACTGAGTTGGCGCAGCCATAAGAAGGCGGGGCCACAAATGGGTGGAGCTATTAACGGCAGTATGCCTGATGTTACTGAGGACATTCTTCGCCGTTACGCTTGGGCAGCGGCTCATCGCCCAATGAATCGGGGGGACTATGCGACAGATGGACGCTCGTCTTGCCCCGGCCATCCCGCCGCCTCGCAACGATCTCTGCAATGGGATCCCAGCGCATTCCAGAAGGTGTGCGACATAGCGTTGGTCCTGGAACTGTGGATTGTCAAGGAATGACTTGGCTGATCACACTTGCGCACGTGCCTGCCCACACAGCCCTCTGTTCTTGCACATCTGAGGTCTTGATTTTCTAGAGCAGACGTGTTACAAGAAACCATAGGAGGGGTGGTTGGTGCAGGCAGGCGGGTAGGCTTCTAGGCGTGCTCATCAGGTGGGGGCTGACTCCCACCCTCTCCGCCATCAGTTCGCAAGCCCCCGAGCCCCTCGGGGTTAGCTGCTAGACGCCCACCTCTTGTTGTGTGCAATGTGTGCACGGCTTGCGCACGCCTGCGGCGGGCACATCCGCCCGCACGGCGGCCTCGTCTTCAGGGCTTGGCCGCGGCGGCGCCTGGCGGCGCCAGCGGAGCCAGCCCGGCTTCCTGCTCGGCGGCCAGCAGCGCCGGCACGGAGAAGAGCTCCAGCAGCTCGCGCGTGTCGGTGGACAGATCGGCGGGGACCTTGGACCCGGGGTCAAGAGGCACCCGGCCGGCCCGGGCCGCGGCCGAGCGCTCCAGCAGCACCCGGCCGCGCTCCAGGAAGTAGCTGTCGCCGCTGAGCCGCCAGGCGTAGGCGCAGGAGTCGTAGCAGTTGCGCTCCACCTCGGAGCCGCGCGCCGCCGGCCCGCGCGACGCCAGGTAGCCGCGGGTCCCGCGCTCGATCAGCCGGGCCGCGATCTCGCTGCCGGTCAGCCGGTGGTGGCGGATCAGCGCCGGGGCCAGCTCCCGGGCCCAGCCCTCGGAGCCCAGCTCCCGGGCGGACAGGGCGTCGAAGAACTCCAGGGCCGCCTGGGCCGCGGCCTCCTGCGAACCGCCCAGCGCCTCCCGGGCGGCCAGCCGGGCGCGCAGGAGCCCGGCCTGCTCGGGGCTCCAGGCCCGGGACCGGTCCGCGAAGTCCGCCGGGCCGCGCCCCTCGAGCGACCCGGCCAGCGCGACCAGGGCCTCCAGCCCGCGGCGCTCGCCGGTGAGGTAGTGGTGGTCGAGCCAGGCCGCCGGCCACGTCGCGGCCAGCGACGCGGGCGCCGACCAGTGGCTGGCGCCCGGCCCGTGGGAGGTCCCGGTCAGTCCGGCGCCGCGGCCGGCATCGTGGACCGTGTCCACGTCGAAGGCGTGCTCGGCGGCGGCGCGGAACCGCTCCCAGTCGGCCGGGTCGCCCCGCCGGAGCCAGGCCGCCAGGAAGGCATCGGTCAGGCCGTCGCGGTCCTGCATCCAGCCCCAGGTCCCGGACCAGTTCCACCAGCGCTCGCCGACGTTCAGCCCGCCGCGCTCGCGGTAGACGGTCTGGAAGTCGCCGTAATCCCATAGCCCGAGCCAGCCGAAACGGCCGCGCTGGTGGCCGGCCAGCCACTCCGAGAGCCGCGAGAGCCCGACGCCCATCTGGCCGCCGGAGTCCCCGTCGCCGGCGCCGCCGGCCGGCGCGAACCGCCCGAAGGCCCCGGAGCGGTCCAGCCACTCGGCCCCCGGCCAGGCCGCCAGCGGGGCGGCCGCGCGCGCCGCGAAGTCGGCCGCGCGGGTGCCGCCGCCGGCCCCCGCGGCAACCGCCGCGAAGTCCACCCACAGCTCGTGGCTGCGCGCCGCGCCCGCGGCCGAGGACGGCCGGCCGCCGCGCGGCCAGAAGCGCTCGAAGCTCTCCGTGTGGCAGAACTCGGCGAAGCCCGGAGCCGCGCGCTCCTCCGGCCCGCGGGCATCGGTGGATTCCGGATCCCAGCGCGGCCAGAGGGCCGCCGTCAGGCGCGAGCCGTCCGGCTCGACCCGCAGTTCCCAGGGCGCGTCCTCCACCGGGCGGGCCGGGGCCAGGATCACCTCGCAGCGGCCGGCCGCGGCCGCCAGGTGCGCCCCGGGCCGGCCCTCGGCGCCGGCGCGTTCGCCGTCCGCCCAGGCCGTGCGGACCTCGAAGCCGGCCAGGTCGGGATAGCGCTTGGGCGCGGCCAGGGTCTGGCGCAGGGCGCGGCCGGCCGGAGCGGCGGGGGCCGCCGGCGCCAGAGCCAGGCCGGCCTCGACCAGGCGCGAGGCGTTGGGATCCTCGCTGAGCGTCAGGGTGTGGACCACCCGGAGGCAGCTGCGGCCCCGGAAGGCGTAGATCCGCACCAGGAACGGGCAGGTCCGGCGGCCGGCGGCGTCAACGTGCCAGCCCCGCCAGGCCACGCAGGCCCGCAGCGGCCCGGCCTCCTCCAGCTCCGCCGCGCCGGCGCCGGCCGCGGCCGAGAACCTGCCGGCAACGGCCCCGGGCTTGAGGGCCTCGAGCTCGGCGAAGACCTCCAGCCCGGGCGCGGCCAGGACGCGCTCGTCGGCATCGTAGCGGCCGTCGCCGTTCAGGTCGACGGACAGGGTCAGCGCCGGCTGGGCGCCGGCGGTGTGCGGCTGGGGCCGGACCAGCACCTCCAGCTGCAGCCGGCCGGTGTCGACGCGGATCAGGTCCTTCTGGCTCTCCGCCATGAGCGGGGCGGGGACCCGTCCCGCCTTGACCCGCGGCCCGAACTCCACCCGGTAGCGGCCGGTTGCGCCGGCGGCCACGCCCGGCTCGAAGGCCAGCCCGGCCCAGCGCACCGAGCCGTCCGGCCAGGTGGCCAGCACGCTGCGCTGGCTGGGCAGCTCCCGCCCGTCGGAGGCGAGCACCCGGAGGTTGGCGGCCGAGGGCAGCGCGCCGGCGGGGAAGGGCAACCCCGTGAAGACCGGCTCGGCCTTGCGCTCGTATCCGGCCGTCTCGCGGAGCAGCAGCTCGGCGGCGCCCGATCCCCACGCCCCGCGAGCCGGGCGGTCGCGGCCCGCGGTCCCGAGCGCCCGGCAGCCAGCGGCCACCGCGACCGCAAGCGCCAACGCGACCGCCGCGATGGGCGGCAGCCACACCCGAAGAGCTCGTCTGAGAGGCGGAGCGGAGCGAGGCAAGGGCGGCCTCACGCCGCGGTCAGGTCAGTTCCTGCCGGCCGGAGAGGCGGGGGCGGCCGGAGCCGGGGCGGGGGCCGGGGCGATCTCGGCGCAGACGCCGCGGCAAAGGTTGTCGAGCTGGCCCCACCACTTGCGCGTGCCCGCCGCGTCTATGTCGCCGGCGGACACCGCCAGGTTCTTGGCGTTGATGCCGATCAGCTCGATGTTCCGGAAGACCTCGGCGAACTTGGCGTCGTCCATGGCGGTGGCGAAGGCCAGCTTGTTGATCTCGCCGGCGCCGGACCCCTTGGGCGGCACCGCCGGACTGCCGGTGGAGCGCTCGGCCAGCTTCATGATCTGGTCCGAGGACCCGGCCATGGCCCAGGCCTTGGCGGCGATGACCTTGAAGCGCAGCTGTTCGCGGGCCATCTCGGCATCGAGCTCCCGCCAGCAGCCGGCGATGTTCTGCAGCTCGCCCTGCGAGCCCGGCAGCGGCGCGGTCTTGGCGGCGGCGGAGGGCCCGCCGTCGGAGACGCCGGTCAGGCCGGCCGCCGGCCCGGAGCCGGCCTTGGGCTTGCCGCACCCGGAGGTGCCCAGGGCCCAGGCCGCGAAGAACGTCAGCGCCGCGCAGAAAGCCAGGTGTCTCATGTCCGATCCTCCGGGGCTGCCAGGCCCATCCGCCGGCATGCATTATCGCGCGGGGCGGATGGGCTGTCAAACGCCGGAGGCCGCGCGGCCCCTTGATACCCCGGTTAAGGCGGCTAGAATGCCGCCGTCTCCCAGGCCCCATTGGCAGTCAAGGAAGGACCCGCTCATGCTCTCACTGGACTTCATCCGCGAGAACCCCGAGGCGGTCCGCCGCGCGGTCGCCGACAAGCACGACGCCGCCGACGTCGACCGGATCCTGGCGCTCGACTCCTCGCGCCGGTCGAAGCTCACCGAGGTCGAGGCCTTGAAGGCCGAGCGCAACGCCGGCTCCAAGGAAGTCGGCCGGCTCATGAAGGAGAAGCGCGACGAGGCCGAGAAGCTGAAGAGCCGCATGAAGGAGCTCGGCGATAAGGTCGCGGCCATCGAGAAGGAGCTGGCCGCCACCCAGGAGGAGCTCGACGGGCTGCTGCTGCGCGTGCCCAACGTGCCCGACGACTCGGTCCCGGCCGGCGCCGGCGCCGAGGGCAACGTCGAGGTCCGCTCCTGGGGACAGAAGCCGGAGTTCAGCTTCCAGCCCAAGGCCCACTGGGACATCGGCGAGGCCCTGGGCATCCTCGATTTCCCGCGGGCCACCAAGATCTCCGGCCACGGCTTCACCGTCTTCAAGGGGCTGGGCGCCAGGCTCGAACGGGCGCTCATCGCCTACATGCTCGACCTGGCCGCCAAGGCCGGCTACACCGAGGTGGCCGTGCCCTACCTGGTGAACCGCGCCTCCATGACCGGGACGGGTCAGCTCCCCAAGCTCGAGGAGGACATGTACAAGCTCGCGGCCGACGAGCTCTACCTGATCCCCACCGCCGAGGTGCCGGTCACCAACCTGCACGCCGGGGAGACGCTTCAGGCCGAGGCGCTGCCGCTCAAGTACTGCTGCTACTCGGCCTGCTTCCGGCGCGAGGCCGGCAGCTACGGCAAGGACACCCGCGGGATGATCCGGGTCCACCAGTTCGACAAGGTCGAGCTCGTCAAGATCGTCCGCGAAGAGGACAGCCCCGCCGAGCACGAGGCGCTGACCGCCGATGCCGAGCGGGTGCTCCAGAGCCTGGGGCTCCACTACCGGACCATGCTGCTCTGCCGCGGGGACCTGTCCTTCGCGGCGGCGCGCTGCTACGACATCGAGGTGTGGGCGCCGGGGCAGGGCAGGTTCCTGGAGGTCTCGAGCTGTTCGAACTTCCGCGACTTCCAGGCCCGGCGGATGGGCCTGAAGTACAAGGACGGACAGTCCAAGCCCAGGTTCTGCCACACGCTCAACGGCTCGGGCACGGCCCTGCCGCGGCTGGTGGTCGCGCTGCTCGAGACCTACCAGCAGGCCGACGGGAGCGTGCTCCTGCCCGAGCCGCTCCGGCCGTACCTGGGCGGGCTCGAGCGCATCAAATCCTAGGAGGACCCCTTGGCAGTCGACATCCTTCTCCTGGTCGTCAGCCTGGTGGTGGTGCTGGCTGCCAGCATCATCTTCACCAACGCCGTGGAGATGCTCGGCCACCGCATGAACCTGCACCAGGGCGCGGTGGGCAGTCTGCTCGCCGCGGTGGGCACGGCCATGCCCGAGACCATCATCCCGGTGATCGCCATCGTGGCCTTCTGGGGCACCGAGCAGGCCAACAAGATCGCCCTGGGGGCCATCGCCGGGGCGCCCTTCATGCTGGCCACCCTGGCCTTCTTCGTGACCGGCCTGGGAGTCCTGGTCAGCGTCAGGCTGCGCCGCCGCGGGCCGGAGATACAGGTCGACACCCGCATCCTGGCCCGGGACCTGACGTTCTTCCTGGCGACCTACTCCGCCGCGGTGCTGGCCACATTCCTTCCGCAGGCCCTCGGCTCCCTCGGGCCGGGCGCGGTCTGGGTCGGGCGGGTCACGGTGGCCGTCGGACTGCTCGCGGCCTACGGGCTCTACGTCAAGATGACCCTGGCCGGCGAGGCCGAAGGCGTGGAGTGCGACGAGCAGCTGTACCTCGGCAGAATCTTCAGGTCCGGCCCGCTGACCGCCATGAGCGTCATCCAGTTCGTTATCGGGCTGGGCGTGATGATCTGGGGCGCGCACCTCTTCGTGAAGTACGCCGAGGCCGTATCCAAGGCCGCGGACATATCGCCGCTGGTGCTCTCGTTGATCATCGTCCCGATCGCCACCGAGCTGCCCGAGAAGTTCAACTCGGTGGTCTGGGTCAGCAAGGGCAAGGACACCCTGGCCATGGGCAACATTACCGGGGCGATGGTCTTCCAGAGCTGCATCCCGGTGGCCATCGGCATCGCCGGCACGCCCTGGGACTTGATGGCCGAGGGCGGCGTGACCATGGTCTCGGCGGTGCTGGCGCTTCTCTCCGGAACAATCGCGGTGATCTGGCTGCGGGCCAGGAAGACCCTTAGTCCGCACGCGCTGATGATCGGCGGGTTGCTCTACCTAGTCTTCGTGGCCTTCGTGCTCTGGGGCCGCGGCTGAACTCAGTCCGGAGGCGCCTGCAAGGAGGAGCTATGCGGTCGCTGGCTGCCGCCTGCGTTCTCATCTGTGGACTGCTCGCCGGTTCGGGAGCGGCGGCTGAAGGTCCGCCGGACCAGGCCTCTCCGACCGCCCCACCCTCCCTCGCCGACCAGGCCCCCAACACCTGGGTCAAGCGCAGCCCGGTCCCCGGAGGCCCCGGTTCGCCGCGCCTGGGCTACGAGGCCAGCTGGGACTACGACCCGGCCGCCGGCAAGATGATCCGCTGGGGCGGGCACGACCCGGGCGGCGGCGGCCCGCAGCTCACCGAGACCTGGGCCTACGACGTCAAGGCCGGCAAGTGGGAGTACCTCCAGACCAACAACAACCCGCCGGGCAACTGCTGCTGCCGCGAGAACGTCCAGTGCCCGCTCGACAACAAGTTCTACCGCTTCAGCTACCCGGCCTTCGGCCACGGCTGGTTCTGGGACCGCAGCCGCTACCTCCGCGAGGACTCGGTCTGGACCTTCGACCTGGCCGCCAAGCGCTGGACTAACCTGCGCCCGGGCAAGGAGCCGGCCCTGAACGTCGGCAAGCAGCTCTGCTGGGACCCGAACCACCAGGTCTTCTGGGTCTACGATACCAAGCTGCGGGTGTACGATCCCTACACGAACACCTGGAGCACCGCCAACCCGTCGAAGGAGATCGGCAAGCGCGACTACGCCGGGATGGCGCTCGACCCGGGCCGCAACCGCCTGATCCTCTTCGGCGACCAGGGCCGGGACGCACCGCAGACCTGGGCCTACGACATCGCCGCCGACAAGTGGATCGACCTCCAGCCCAAGGGCGAAAGCCCGCCGGGCAAAGGCTCGGGGCCGACCATGGTCTACGACAGCCGCAACGACCGGATGATCGCCGTAGTCCTCGGCACCCCGCCGGCTGAGGAGGCCCCGCGGCCGCTCTCGACCTGGGTCTATGACCCCGGGAAGAACGAGTGGCAGAAGATGAACCCTCCGCAGGAGCCCGACCCGGCCGGCAACCGCGCCCAACTCATGCGCTACCTGCCGGATCTGAACATCGTCATCCTCGAGAATCGGGCGGCGAAGGAGCAGCAGGTGTGGACGTACCGACTGGCCAATCCGCAGCCGCCTCCGGTCCCCATCTATGTCCCCGAGGACGTGCAGGTGGTCACCATCGAGGGCGGCAAGGCCGAGGTCTCATGGATGCCAGCGCCCAAGGGCACCGACATGCCCGGCTATGTCGTCTATCGAGGCGAAGGTGATCAGCCCTGGAAGACTGGGCTGAAGGAAGTGGCATCAGTAAAGGAGCCCCGCTTCTCCGACAAGGATCTCAAGCCCGGCAGCGTCTACCACTACGCTGTGACTGGCACAGTTGGCTATGGCCGTGGAGGCCCTCTCTGCCTTCGCGTCCGCACCCAACCGAAGCTGATCCTCGACTCCCGCGTCGACGTCCTGGCCAGGGACAAAGTGGTCTTCTCCTGGAAGGCCAGCGACGAGAAGGACGTGGTCGGCTACGTGGTCGAGCGCGCGCCGCTCCGGCCGATCAGCGGCGCCCAGAAGACCTCGTACGCGGCGCAGTACACCGACAAGCTGCCCCTCGAGGCCATGGTCGAGCGGGCGGCGCTGGGCGCCTTCGAGCGCCTGACGCCGAAGCCCATCGCCGAGACCAGCTTCACCGACGCCGTGGATCTCTCGAAGATCGTCGAGGTCAAGGACCCCATCTGGCAGCCGTACTTCGGGAAGGACGGCCTGGAGGGCAACAAGGCCTACGACATGACCAAGCCCGGCTGCCCCTTCGCCATCTACGCCTACCGCGTCCGGGCGGTGAACCGTCTCGGCGTCGAGGGGGGCCCGAGCCCCTACCAGATAACCGTGCCGAACGAGGTCGAGAACCTCTTCGCCAAGGAGCGCGCCGAGGGCGGCGGCGCCGACCTCAAGTGGGACGCTTCGCCCCACCAGAACATCAAGGGCTACTACGTCTTCCGCCTCAACGGCCGCGGCGCGCAGTGGGACAAGGACTCGAGCGTGGTGCTGCTCACCCCCGAGCCCATCAAGGAGACGACCTTCACTGACAAGGACGAGGAAGGCCGCGGCAAGGCCCGCCAGTACTACGTGGTGGTCGTCGACTCGCTAGGCCAGCAGGGCCTGGCCTCCCACGGCGCCTGGAGCCGCCGGCAGTACTGGAAGCACTACGAACCCTGGCTGCCGAAGGACGGGTGGCACCAGTAGGCTGTTGCTGGTTGCTAGTTGCGGGTTGCTGGTCAGAAACAACTGCCAGGGCCTCGGCGAAAGCTTCTTGCCAGCAACTAACCTCCCGCAACCAGCAACCCGCAACCAGCAACTAACCCTCCAGGTTCAGCCACTTCACCTCTCGCGGCGTGAGCTCGATCTCCAGCGCCCGGAATGAACTGGCCGTCTCGGCGATCTGCCGCGGGCCGATCAGCGGGAAGGTCGGGAAAGGCTGGGCCAGGACCCAGGCCAGGGCCACGTTGATGGGCTCGACGCCGCGCTCGGCGGCCAGCCGGTTCACGCGCTCCAGTCGCTGGAAGTTGTCCTCGGCGTACCAGCAGCGGGCGAGCTCCGCGTCGGAGCGGTCAGAGGGGTTGGCCCTTCCGGGGAGGAAGAAGCCGCGGGCTTGGCTCGACCAGGGCATCAGCGCGGTCTGGGTCTGCTCGAACCACGCGCGGCTCTTGGCGTCGGAGGCGGTGAGGCAGCCCTTCCAGGGCGGCTCGACCATCCGGGCCAGGCTCAGCTGGTTGCTGACCGCCGAGAAGCCGGTGAGGCCCTTGGTTTTCGCGTACTCGTTGGCCGCCGCCACGCGCTCGAGCGTCCAGTTGGAGCCGCCGAAGGCCTTCATCCGGCCGGCCTTCTTGTGCTCGTTGAGGACCTCCACGAACTCGCCGATCGGCACCTCGGGGTTGTCGCGGTGGAGCATGTAGATGTCGACGTAGTCCATCTGCAGCCGCTCCAGGCTCTCCTTGAACTGCCGGGAGAGCGCCTCCGGGTTGCAGTTGGGTGTGTGCGCGCCCTTGTCGAGGATGACCACGTCCCTGCGGACGCCGCGGGTCTTGACCCAGTGGCCGAGGGTCTTCTCGCAGGCGCCGGAGCCGTAGACCCAGGCGCAGTCGAATACGTTGCCGCCGCGCTCGACGTAGTCGTCGAACATGGCGAAGGCGTGCGGCGCGACCTTCTGGTTGTCGACGCCCATGATCAGGCGCGAGACGGGCAGGTCGACGCCGGCCACGCGGCCGTACTTCATCTTGGCGTCGGCGCGCCGGGCGAGCTTCCGGCCCGAGACCGTGGCCGGGGCCTTCTCGAACTCGTAGACCAGGCCGATGGAATCGCGCCAGGCGTCCAGGGCCTTCAGGTTCCCGAGGGTGTCGGCCTGGGTCATGGCCGGCGGGACCGCCTCGCGCCGGCCGGCGGCGAGCGCCGCGGCGAAGGCGTCGGCCTCCAGGCTGAAGGCGGTCGCGGCGGCCGGGCAGGATACGACCCGCGCGTCCTTCTCCTTGTTGACCTTGACCGTGAACTCCAGGGTCTCGGCGGCGGTGCGGTTGGCCGCCCAGGGGCTCGGCACGGTGATGGTGCCGGCCGTGCCGTAGATGCGCACGCAGTTCTCGAGCCCCTGGCGGATGCCGGTGGCCACCTGGGCGACGATGTCGCCGGGGAACTTCATGACCGCCGCGGCCCACTCGTCGACGCCGGTCTCGCCCAGGCGCCCGACTCCGCGGACCTCGAGGGGTTCGGCGAAATCCTTCCCCAGCGCCGCGCCGGCGATCAGCCTCGACATCGAGACCGGGTAGCAGCCGACGTCGAGGATGCCGCCGCCGGCCAGGTCGTTGCGGTAGGCCCGGCTCTGCGGATCGACGGCGCCGCCCGAGCCGTAGCCGAAGGAGGCCTGGATCATCCGCACCTCGCCGATGGCGCCGGAGCGTACGACCTCGAGGAGCTTCGCCGTCTGCGGGTGGCAGCGGTACATGAAGGCTTCCATGAGCAGGACGCCGGCGCGGGCGGCGGCGTCGAACATGGCCATGGCCGCCGCGTGGTTGGGGGCCATGGGCTTCTCGCAGAGGACGTGCTTGCCGGCCGCGCAGGCCCGGATGGTCCACTCGGCGTGCATGGGGTGCGGCGTGGCCACGTAGACGGCCTCGACCTCCGGGTCGGCGATGAGCGCCTCGTAGCTCCCGTGGCGGCGCGGCACGCCGAACTCGCCGCCGAACTTGTCGGCGTTGGCCTGCGTGCGGCTGCCCACCGCGACGAGCTTGCCGCTCTTCGACGCGGCCAGCCCGCGCGCGAAGGCCGCGGCGATCTTGCCCGCGCCCAGGATGCCCCAGCTCAGCTTGCCATCAGCCGACTTCGACTTGGTCGCCATGATCCGTCTCCCGTTCGCTCCGGCGGCAACTGCCGCCTGCTCTTCAGACAATACCCCATTTGGCGCTGGACGTCCATAGCGGAGATGGTAATCTAGATATCTGATTTGGCATAAGAGGGGAGGGCCCATGGGCACGGCGGCAGTCGTTCTCCCGGCGCGCTTCTTCCGCAAGGAGGTCGCTCACCGGGGGATGCAGGGCTCCGACTCCGACCACATGATCGGGGCCGGCTTCCTGCTCAAGCCCGGCGGCGCCCACCAGCACGTGAACTCGGTCTTCGGCCACTACAGCGGCGTGCTGGTCCTGCGCGGCGAGGGGACCTACGTCGACTGGCAGGGGCGCGAGCACCGCACCTTCCCGGGCTGCTTCTTCCAGCGCGTGGCCGGGCGCCGGCACAGCACCCTGCACCCGGCGAGCTCCGACTGGGCCGAGTGCTACGTGAACCTAGGCCGGCCCTTCGCCGCGGCGCTCTCCGCGCTGGGCAGCCTGGACCTGGAGCGGCCGGTGCTCAACCCCGGCCTGAGCCTGGCGCTGGTCGAGCGCTTCGACCGGCTGGTGGCCGAACTGCGCGACTGCCCGGAGAGCGAGCTGCCGCGGATGCTCGCCGAGATCCACGCGCTGGTCGTGGACGTCTACGCGCTCGACCGCCGCGGCTCGCGCCAGGCGCCGGCCGCGCGGGAGATCGAGGAGGCCGCCCGGAGGCTGGCCGCCGACCCCGCCGAGCGCATCTCGCTGCCGAGGTTGGCTGAGGAACTGGGTCTGGGTTACGAGCGCTTCCGCAAGGCTTTCGCGGCGCGCTTCGGGACCTCGCCGGGCGACTATCGCATCCGCCGGCGGGTGGAACGGGCCCGCTCGATGCTCGCCCACGGCGACCTGACCGTCAAGGAAGTGGCCCACCAACTCGGCTACGCCAACGCCTTCGCCTTTTCGCGGCAGTTCAAGGCAGTGCTGGGGGCGGCGCCGTCGAGGTTCCGGAGGGTGCCGTAGCAGCCCGGCAGGGGCAGAAGCCCCCTGCCGGCCCGGACAACTGCCCCTGACCGCAGCCGAAACAAAAGCCCCGACCTGGAAGGCCGGGGCCTGTTGTTCTATTGGTACCCCCTGTAGGACTCGAACCTACGACCCGCTGATTAAGAGTCAGCTGCTCTACCAGCTGAGCTAAGGGGGTATGGGCGACACCGCTATTCTACCTGCCGTCGCCGGCCTGTCAACCCCGGCTTCGGAGGGAATTGACGCCCCGCCGGAGGCGGAGTACACTGCGGCCCGTGGAAGGGGATGCTCATGATAGCCGTGGTCAGTCTCGGAAACACCTCGGTCGCCGCCGGGTTCGGGCGCGGCGGGCGGACCTGCTGCGTCCACCGGCTGCCCGCCGCGGCGCTCGGCAGCCGCCGGCTCTTCTTCTCCGGCGGGCGAGTCGCCCCGGGAGAGGTGCGCCTGGCGGCGGTCGCCTCGGTTTTCCCCGACCGGGAGCGGGCCCTGGAACTGGCCATCGCCCGGGAGCTGGGCCCGGCCTGCGCCGTGCGCTATCTCAACCGCGACCTCGAGCCGGGCCTGGAGCTCAGGGTCGAGCGCCCGTCGGCGGTTGGCGCCGACCGCCTGGCCGGGGCCCTGGCCGCCCACCGGCGCTTCGGGGCCGCCGTGGTCGTCGACTTCGGCACGGCGGTCACCGTCAACGCGGTGACCGCGGACGGCGCCTTCCTGGGCGGAGCCATCCTCCCCGGCCCGGCGCTGGCCGCCGCCGCGCTATCGGCCGGAACCGGGCTGGTCCGGGTCAGGACGCCCGCCGAAGCCGTCCCTCCCCCCGGGCGTTCGACCTCCGATGCGGCGGCCGCCGGCGCCACCTACGGCCTGGCCGGAGCGGTCGACCGCCTGGCGGAGGAGACCGCTGCCGCGCTCGGCGGCCGGCCGACGCTGGTGGCCACCGGCGGCGCCGCGAAGCTCATCGTGCCGCTCTGCCGGACGAAGTTCAGGCTCCTGCCGAACCTGGTGCTGGAGGGGTTGGCCGTCGCCGCGACGGCGTTCAGCCACTGATGAACGCAGATGAACACCGACGCGAGAGCCTTCACCGCAGAGGACGCAGAGCATCGCAGAGGACATCGGCTCCTTCATCCCGAACTTGCTCGGACATCATGAAGAGACAGGGCCGTTCCGCCCCCCATCCGGCTCCGTCGTCCTCCGCGATACTCTGCGTCCTCTGCGGTGAAAGTCCTCGTTGGTCCATCGGTGTTCATCCGTGTGCATCTGTGGCTGCCCATGGCCCACTCTAGCCCCGGCCTCTTCTCCCTGCTGACTCCTCCCGGCGAGGGCGGCATCGCCGTCTTCGCGGTGGAGGGCCCGGGGGCGCGCGCCGCGCTCGCCAGGGCCGTCAGCTCCCGGCGGATCCTGGGGCTGGAGCCCGGCGAACTGGCCTATGGCCGGCTCCTGGACGCCGGCGGCGGGGTCCTCGACGAAGTCATCGTCGCCGCGTTGTCACCTCGCGAGGCTTCTTCGGGACCCGCAATCCACAGCCCGCAGCCCGCAACCGTCATCGAGCGTTTTGAGCTCAACAGCCACGCCGGCGGGGCCGCCGCCGCAGCGGTGGCCGGGCGTCTGCGGGAGCTGGGCCTCGAGGAGCGCTCCGCGCCACCGGAGGAGCCCGACCTCTCCGGGCCGGAGGCCCAGTTCCGGCGGATGCTGCCGGAGGTCAGGACCCGCCGCCAGCTCGAGGCGCTCTGCCAATGGCGCGCCGAGAACGGCAGGCTGGAGGCTGAAGGCCGCAGGACGCGGACTCCTACCCCCGTCCCGGCCGTCATGAAGACCCACCGCGTGGTCATCGCCGGGCCGGTCAACGCCGGCAAGAGCACGCTCCTCAACCGGCTGGCCGGCGAGGATAGGGCCATCGTCAGCCCGCATCCCGGGACCACCCGCGACTCGGTGGCCGCCGAGGTCTCCGTGCGGGGCCTGGCCGTGGAGCTGGTGGACACCGCCGGGTTCGGGCGGCTGCCGGGCGACGCCCTGGCCGCCGAGGCCCAGGAGCAGGCCTGGCGGGAGATCTCCGGGGCCGACCTGGTCCTGGTGGTCCTCGACGCCTCGGCGCCGCAGGACGCCGGTGGCTTCGCGCCGGAGCTGCTCCGCCGCGCGCGCCGGGCGATCATCGTGCGCAACAAGAGCGATCTGGCGGCGGCGGGGAAGGCGTCGGGGGCCAGGTGTCAGGCGTCAGCAGACACGCCCCAGCCGACGTCCGCTCCTGACGCCCCTCTCGCCCCGACGATTGCCGTTTCCGCCCTGACCGGCGCCGGGATCGAGGAACTGGCCGCGGAGATGGAGCGACAGCTGCTGGCCGGCTGACCTGGCACCGGGGTTGACCAGACCGCTCTCTGCCTGTATATATCCCCCCGTGAACACCATGCGCCGCACCCTCGCGCTGGCCTTGCCGGCCGCCCTGCTCCTGGCCACGGCAACGGCCGCGGAACCGCCCGCCGCGACCCCGGCCGCCGCTCCGACCGCGGCTCCGGCCGACGGGCTGCGCGAGATCCCAGCCGACAAACTGGAGGCGCTCCGCGATCGCCCGCTGCACGCCACCGCCACCCTCAAGGACGGGAGCAGGCTGCAGGGCGTCATCGAGAGCTTCGAGCCGGCGAAGGATGGGCTGCCCGGAGCCTTCGTCTTCGCCGTCGACGGAGGGAAGACCCGGGTGGTCCACGAGGTCGAGGTGGTCAGGCTGGAGATCGGCGAGGCGGTCAAGGATGTCCAGCCAGTCCGCCGCGAGGCTCCGCCCGAGCTCCAGGAAGCCATCAAGAACGGCCGCGTCGAGCAGTTCGTGGAAAGGCAGCGGGCCATCCTGCACAAGGCCACCACCCTGCCGCAGGCCCGCTGGAGCCTGGCGCTGCTCCTGGGGGCCTACCGCAACCAGGGCCTCGAGAAGAAGGCCCTCCGCGACCGCCTGCAGGCCGACGTGGACGGCGTCGAGAACGAGCCGATCCGCGCCGAGCTCCACCGCATGCTGCAGGACGAACGCTTTCTGTGGGCCAAGCCCCTCAGGCCCGGCGGCGGAGCCCGGGGGCTCGGTCCGGGGCGCGAGAACGGCGGCAACTAGCGCAGACCCCGCACGAGCCTCGTGCGGCACTCAGCGCGCTTCGTTCAGGAACGCCTCGGCCTCCTCGAGCAACCCGCGGGTGTTGGCGAAGGTGAGCAGTCCGAGCGCCTGACGGTAGCCGGCCCAGCGCAGCTCCGCTATCTCGTCATCGACGCCCCGCCCCGGGGCGGAACCCTCCGGGGCTCTGGCCAGCAGGTAGACCGCCTCCTTGACCGCGTCCTTGCCGGGCAGCGGGTAGCGGAGCGTCCGGCCGAAGCCCGGCAGGACGTCCAGGCCGGAGAGGCCCGCCTCCTCGGCGGTCTCGCGCCGGGCGGCGGCCTCGTCGGTCTCGCCCGGTTCCACGTGGCCTTTGGGGAACCCCCAGGCGCCGTGCCGGCCGCTGCGCACCAGCAGGTACTCGCGCCGGCCCCCGGTCTCCCGAAAGATGATCAGCCCCGCCGAGCGCTCGGTCTTCACTGCCCGCCCTCGTCCTTCAGCCGCGCCATCGTCGCCAGGTGGTGCGCCCGCCTGGCCGGCTCGGGCAGGCGGAACCCGGCGGTCGCGGCCAGGACCAGCCGCACGGCGCCGGCCAGGTCCGCGAGGTGCCCGACCGAGACGTAGACCGGGGCCACGCCGTCCCTGGTGCGCAGGGCGCAGCCCACCGTTTCCCCGCGGTGCAGCAGCGCCCGGCGCGAGCCGCGCCGCCGGCCGGGGACGGCGTGGACGCCGACCAGGAGGCTCTTGGCGCAACCCACCGTCGGGATGCCGAGAATGAGCCCGAGATGCGAGGCGATGCCCAGGCGGCGCGGGTGGGCCCGGCCCTGGCCGTCGACCAGGACCGCCTCGGGCGCGTGCTCGAGCCGCTCCAGGCACTCCAGCACGGGCGGCAGCTCGCGGAAGGACAGCAGCCCCGGAATGTAGGGCATCCGCGGCCGGGCGGTCACGACGCGCTCCTCGACGGTCTCGACCTCGACGGGGCTGTGCGGGGTGCGTCCGGGGAGCCGGCAGAGCACGACCGCCGCGTAGAGCCGGTCCTCGCGCCGCGAGTAGCCGCAGTCGATGCCAGCCACCAGCCGCGGGGCGCGCCGCAGCGGCCGCTCGCGGACCTTGGCGGCCAGCGCCCTCTGCAGCTCCACCGCCTCGGCCGCGGGCAGGGCCCAGGCGTGCAGGGGCGCGATCCTCATCTTCGGGCTCCGCCCGGCCGGCTCATCGGCGGGTGGACAGGTCGACGCCGCCCAGGAAGGGGGCGAGCTCCCGGGCGTCGAGCCGGGGCTCGCGCAGACTGCCGGTCAGCCGGACCACGGCCTCGGCGCTGCCGGCCTCGCCCTCGAAGCGCCGGTCGAGCGCCTGGACGTGGAAGTCGGTGAGAATGATCCTGACGGGCACGTCCATGTCCCCGCTCCGCATCCGGGACAGCCGCGCCGACAGCGTGAAACGCCCGCGCAGGAAGCGCACCCGGCCGTGCTCCTTGAGCACCGGGTTGAGTTCCACGCAGTACCCGCTGACCGCCACCGTGGCCTCGCCCCCGCCGGCCTCCGAGGTCAGGGCCTCGAGGCCGCCGGCGGACAGGTCCACGTCGGTCAGGCGCACGACGCCCACCTCCGGCAGGACCAGGCGGGCCTGGCCCCTGGTCATGGAGACGGTGCGCAGCTCCCGGCGGCCCAGGTCCCCCTCGGCGCAGAGACGGTCGATCTCCACCACCGGGCCGGGCTCGGCGCCGAGCGCGAGACCGCGGACCTCCAGGGCGCCGTCCGCCGGGCGGACCGACTCGATTGAGCAGGGCAGGCCGGTGGCCGCCGCAACCCGGGCGGCCAGCCGCCGCGACGGCGAGAGCGGGCCGAGCAGCAGCCAGGCGGCCAGCGCCGCGGCGACGATCGTTCCGGCGGCAACGGCCAGCAGCAGCCTTCGGCGGCTCATCGCGGCGACACGAAGCGGGCCCCGGCCTCGTAGCGGCGGCCGACGCGCCGGCAGCGCAGGATGAGGATGTTGCCGCGCAGGGTGAGGCGGTCACCGGCCCGCCCGCCATCCCGATCCTGCCCGTGGATGGAAACGGAGGCCATGGCTCCCGCCGGGAAGGGCCGCGGCGCGAAGAAGCGCAGGCCGTCGGTGGAGATGTCGCGCACCTCGCCGCGCCATACGGCCCCGCCCTCCCCGGGCAGGCGGAAGACGACCTCCAGCCGGACCGGGTAGCGGCGGCTGCGGCGGCGGTCGGCGGGACTGGCCGCCGGCCCGGCCGCGGCGGCCGGGGCGAAGCGCGCGCCCACCTCCCACACGCGGCCGGAGCGCAGGCAGCGCACGACCTCCAGGTGCATGCTCCCGAAGCCGGACACCGGCCGGCCGCCGCGCTGGAAGTGCGCATCCAGGACGTCGCCGATGCGTAGTTCCTGCATGGCGGTGAAGCGCACTCCGCTGCGGGATAGGTCCAGAACCCGCCCGACCAGCGAGGTCGGCCGGCCCGGCTGCCGGTAGAGCAGCTGCAGGTCGGCGTTCACCCGCTCGAAGGCGCGGCGCTCGCGGTCCTCGCCCGCGGCCATCCGCGACTCCAGGCGGGACAGGAGCCGGTCGAGCGCGTCGAGCTTGCGCCGCTCGGCGGCCGCCTGTTCGCGGAGCCGGTGCGGCCGGACGGCGTGGAGCTCGGGCATGCCGGACCGGTCAGATCCTGGCCAGTGCCGCGGCGGTGAACTCGGTCGTGCCCAGGGGCCTGACCCCCTCCATCTGGCGGGCGAAATCCTGGGTCACCTCCCGCGCGGCGAAGCAGCCGGCCAGGGCCGACTTGACCAGCGCGCCGGACTCGCCCCAGCCGAGGTGCTCGAGCATCATCACCGCGCTGAGGATCAGCGAGCCGGGGTTGATCAGGTTCTTGCCGACGTACTTGGGGGCGGTGCCGTGGGTGGCCTCGAAGACCGCCAGGCCGTCGCCGATGTTGGCGCCCGGGGCGATGCCCAGGCCGCCGACCTGCGCGGCGCAGGCGTCGGAGAAGTAGTCGCCGTTGAGGTTGGGCATGGCCATCACGTCGTACTCGTTGGTGCGGGTCAGGATCTGCTGGAACATGTTGTCGGCGATGCGGTCCTTGATCACCAGCTTGCCGGCCGGGGCGGTCCCGCCGTGCTTCTCGGTGACCTCCGTCTCGGTAACGGTCTGCCCGCCGAACTCCCGGGCGGCCAGGGCGTAGCCCCAGTCGCGGAAGGCGCCCTCGGTGTACTTCATGATGTTGCCCTTGTGCACCAGGGTCACCGAGCGGCGTTTGTGCTTGAGCGCATACTTGACGGCCATGCGCACCAGGCGCTCGGTGCCCTCCCGGCTCATCGGCTTGATGCCGATGCCGGAGTGCTCGCGGATGGAGACCTTGAGCTCCTTCTTGAGGAAGCCGCGCACCTTCTCGGCCTCGGCCGAGTCGGCCGGCCACTCGATGCCGGCGTAGACGTCCTCGGTGTTCTCGCGGAAGATGACCACGTTCATCTGCTCGGGCTTGCACACCGGGCTGGGCAGCCCCCTGAAATACTCCACGGGCCGGACGCAGGCGTAGAGGTCGAGGACCTGGCGCAGGGTGACGTTCAGGCTGCGGTGGCCGCCGCCCACCGGGGTCATCAGCGGCCCCTTGATGGCCACGCGGTGCTGGCGGATGGCGTCGAGGGTCTCCTGCGGCAGCAGGTCCTTCCCGGCGGCCTGGGCCGACTCGCCCGCCAGGACGTCCAGCCACCGGATGGCGCGCTTGCCGCCGTAGGCCTTGGCCACGGCCGCGTCGACTATCCGGCGCATGGAGACGGTGATCTCCGGGCCGATGCCGTCGCCGGCCATGACCGGGATGACCGGGTTGTCCGGGCTCACGAACTCGCCGTTCTGGAACTTGACCGACTCGCCGCCGGACGGGGACTTCCTGGGCATCTGATGGCTCCCTTCTGCCTGTGGTCTGCCTGCCGCCCCGGACGGGCCCGGGGCCGTGGGCCGGATTCTAGCCCTGTCGGGAGGGCTCCGCAAGCTCCTGCCCTGGACCTCAGCGCCCCTTGTGGGCGCCCCGCCGGCCGCGTCCGGAGCGCCCCGGCCGCGGCTCCACCGGCTTGCCCTGGAGTTCGAGGATGCGATCGCGCAGCCGCGCGGCCTCCTCGAAGCGGAGCTCGGCGGCGAGCGAGTGCATCTCGGCCTCGAGCGCCCGGATGTGCTCGGCGCGCTCGGCGGCGCCCATCGAGTATCCCGCGGCGCCGTCGGCGATCTTCCCGGCCTGGATGATCTCGGCGATGCCCGCCTTGATCTCCGAGCGGACCGTCCGCGGGGTGATGCCGTGCTCGCGGTTGTGCTCCAGCTGGCGCTCGCGGCGGCGGGCGGTCTCGGCCACGGTCTTGCGGATGGCCTCGGTCTCCTCGTCGGCGTAGAGGATCACCCGGCCGTCGACGTTGCGCGCGGTCCGGCCGATGGTCTGAATGAGCGAAGTGTGGCTCCGCAGGAAGCCCTCGCGGTCGGCATCGAGGACGGCGACCAGCGTCACCTCGGGCAGGTCCAGACCCTCGCGGAGCAGGTTGACGCCGACCAGCACGTCGAAGTCGCCCTTCCTAAGGTCGCGGAGCAGCTCGACGCGCTCGAAGGCGTCGATCTCCGAGTGCAGGTACTTGCCGCGCAGGCCCTTCCCCCGGAGGTACTCGGCCACCCGCTCGGCGGAGCGCTTGGTGAGCGTGGTGACCAGCACCCGTTCCTTCTTCTGGGCGCGGGCCTCGATCTCGCGGATGACGTCGGCCACCTGGTCCTTGGCCGGCCGGACCTCGATGGGTGGGTCGACCAGGCCGGTCGGCCGGACCACCAGCTCCACAACGGCCCCGCCGCACTTGGTCAGCTCGTAGGGAGCAGGCGTGGCCGAGACGTAGACGGTCTGCCCGACCATGCCCTCGAACTCCTCGAAGCGCAGCGGCCGGTTGTCGAGCGCCGAGGGCAGCCGGAAGCCGTGCTCGACCAGGGTCTCCTTGCGGGACTTGTCGCCGAAGTACATGCCCCGGATCTGGGGCACGGTGACGTGGCTCTCGTCCACGAAGAGCAGGAAGTCCTTCGGGAAGTAGTCCAGGAGGCAGTACGGCCGGCTGCCCGGCTCGCGTCCGGCCAGGTGCCGGGAGTAGTTCTCGATGCCCGGGCAGTAGCCGACCTGCTCCATGAGCTCCATGTCGTAGCGGGTGCGTGATTCCAGCCGCTGGGCCTCGAGCAGTTTGCCGCGGCCACGCAGCCAATCGAGCTGCATGGTCAGCTCCTGGTCGATGGAGGCCAGGGCCTTCTCAATGGTGCCCGAGGGCAGGACGAAGTGCTTGGCCGGGTAGACGAAGGTCCGTTCGTGCTCGGCGAGCAGCTCCCCGGAGGCCGGGTTGAACTCGGAGATCCGCCGGACGCGGTCGTCGTCGCCGAGCTCGATGCGCAGCCCCTTCTCCTCGTAGGCCGGCCAGACGTCGACCACCGGGCCCCGCACCCGGAAGCGGCCGCGCTCGAAGGCCAGGTCGTTCCGGGAGTACTGGATGGCGGCGAGCTTCTTGAGGAAAGCGGTGCGCTCGACCTCCTGGCCGCGCTCGACCTTGACCATCATCTCCAGGTAGTCGGCCGGCGAGCCCAGGCCGTAGATGCAGCTGACCGAGGCCACGATGATCACGTCGCGCCGCCACATCAGGGCGCTGGTCGCGGCCAGGCGCAGCCGGTCGAGGTTCTCGTTGATGGCCGCGTCCTTCTCGATATAGATGTCCTTCTGGGGGATGTAGGCCTCGGGCTGGTAGTAGTCGTAGTAGCTGACGAAGTACTCGACGGCGTTCTCCGGGAAGAAGGCCTTGAGCTCGGCGTAGAGCTGGGCGGCGAGGGTCTTGTTGTGGCTCAGGACCAGCACCGGCCGGTCGAAGCGGGCGATGACCTCGGCGGCCACGAAGGTCTTGCCCGACCCGGTGACGCCCAGCAGCGTCTGGCACCCCTCGCCGCGCGCGACGCCGGCGGCCAGCGCCTCGATGGCCGCGGGCTGGTCGCCCTGGGGCGAGAAGTCGGAGCGGAGCTTGAAGATGCCCATCGACGGGATTTTAGCCCGCAGGCCCGGCTCTCACAATGACAACGCGGCCCGCGGGCCTGGCGGGGGTGAGGGAAGAACCGTCAGCGGGCCGGGGCTCACCTGCCCCCGGGTGACCAGAAGGTACTGACCGCCCCGCTGGCCTTGTTCACCGAGAAGATGATCGGGGGCATGGTCTCGAATACCGGATCGTAGGATACCTTCCATATGTCGCCGGCGTCTTCGACCTTGACGACCTTCTCAGGTCTGACATTGCTCCAACGCTTGACCTTGGTCACATGATCCAGAACCAGTCTGCGGGCCGTGGCCTCGTCCGGCGCGCCGGCGGCGGGCTTCTCGACACCCGCGCCCTCCGGCGGCAGGACCGTGACACGCACCTCGTTGGAGGTGGCCGCTCCGAGCCACTCCTTGGCCTTGATGCCGTATTTCCCGGTGTCGTCCGGGCCCTTGTTTTCCAGGACGGCTTTCACGCGATACTCTCCCGCAGAAAGCCGAGGCCAACCGCCCCAATAGCCGGCGCTGTCAGGATCCATATAGGCAGCGGCCAGCCCCGGAGCATAGTTGAAGTATCTGAAGCGGAAGTTACTGAGCGACGAGCCGCTCAAATCCCGCTCAATTCCGGGAGCCACTACGGCGAAATGCCCCACCTCCTTTGGGGGCCGCTCTGCCTTCGCAGTTCGTGTATCTGGAATGCGCGCGACTGGGCCGGCTGGTCCGGTGATTTCCAGGCGGATGGTCTGATCATAGTAGTCCAGGGTCACTGACTCATTTCCGACGTTGACCGCCTTGACGTCGAACTCCCATCTTTCCCCAAGCTTGTGCTCGACTTTTCGGGCGCTCAGCACCACCCTGAGCCCGTTCATCGCCTCGCCTCCGGCAGGCGGCTCCTTCCCCGGCTCCGGCGTCGGCTGAACCACCTCCCGGAACCGCGTGGCCGCCCTGTCGCCGACCTTGAGCTCGCCGGTGGCGGAGACCAGCTCCGCCGTGGCGGTCTTGGGCTCCACGACGGTGACCTTGAGCATGGCGACCTTCTTGCCGTCACGCTCCACGTCGAGCTCGAAGCCGGGCTTGAGGCCCTGCTCGCTGCCGGCGTTGAGCACGACCTTGCCGCCGCCGGGCAGGGCGGTCACCTGGCACGAGATGCCCTTCTCGGTGACGCCGGAGTCGGGTTGGGCATTGGGCATTGGGCCTTGGGCTTTGGGAACGGAGGGCTCGGCCGCCAGGAGCTTGACCGCCATCGCCCCGCCACCGCCGCCGACCGCCAGCACCGCGGCACAGACCGCCGCGGCCACCTTGACCTTCGCCCAGAACATCATCTTGACCACTCCTTCCGCCAGCAAGGATGCCGTCCCGCCTGCCGCGCCCGCGGCAGCGCCAGCCGCCGCCAGCTTCGGGACCAGCAGGATGGATGGAAGGAGCGAGGCCGGCGCCGCCGCCGCGGTCTCCGCGCCGAGGAGAGCGGCCAGCGCCGCGGCCGAGAGCACCTGCCTGCGAGAGCACAGGCGCTGGCGCAGGCGTTCCAGGCCTTCGCTGGCGCGCCAACCGAGCGTCCCCGACGGGCAGCCGGCCATTCGCGCGGCCTCCTCGACGCTGTGGCCCTCGAGGTAGCGGAGCAGCACCGCCTGGCGCTGCGCGGTCGGCAGGGCGTCGAGCTCGCGGTCGAGCAGGGCCGCGACGTCGGCCTTCTCGGATCCGCCCATCGCCCCCCGCCCCTCGTCCTGCGTCTCTCGGACCATGGCCGCCTCCGCCTCGTGCCGGGAGCGGCGCGCTCGGCTCCGCAGCGCCAGGTGGGCCACGTTCCGGGCCACCCGGTGGAGCCACGCCGCCAGCTCGCCCTCGGAGCGGAGCGCCCGGGCCTTGCGCGCCAGGACCAGGAAGACCGCCTGGGCGGCCTCCTCGGCGTCGTGCTCGCTGCCGAGGGCCCGCTGGCAGGTCCGGAAGATCATCCGGCCATGGCGGGCGACGAGTTCGGCGAAGGCCGACTCCTCACCGGTCGCGGCGTAGGCCGCAAGCAATTCCTGGTCCGTGCGCATGGCCACAAGCCTAGTCACCGCTCCCTCCATCCGCAAGAGACTCGCCGGAGGAGGCCGCCTCTTTGGAGCATTCCGTGGAAATTCGCGCTGCGCGGGATGGCTGATGCAGTCTCCGCAAGCCGCGGCTTCCCGCGGGATACCGGACAGCGCCTCGGCGGTTTATGAAAATGCCGGGGATTGCCTGCACAAGACCAGGGCGGTCAAACGTGTAAAGGCTGGATGGGGCAGGGGACGGAGGTCGGCCAGGAGTGGACCGGGCAACGCTGGAGAAGCTCTACATGCGCCATCGGCAGGGGCTCTTCACCCTGGCGCTGGCCGTGGCCGGCTCGCCCGACGCGGCCGAGGACGCTGTCCACGAGGCCTGCGCCCGCGTCCTGGCCGCCAAGGAGTCGCCGGCCGGAGACCCGGCCGCCTACCTCTTTGCGGCCGTCCGCAACGCGGCGGTCGACGGGCGCCGCCGGCGGGGTGCCGCGGCAGCGGTCGCCAGGTCGGCCGCGGAGGGCATCTTCAACGGCCGGCAGCTGGCCACCGATCGTCCGGAGGGCGACGCGGAGGTCGACCGGCGCATCCGCGAGGCCGTCTCGGGTCTGCCCGAGGAGCAGCGCGAGGCCGTGGTCATGCGCATCTACGGCGGGCTGACCTTCGAGCAGATGGCCGGGGCGCTCGGCGAGCCGCTGGCCACGGTCGCCTCCCGCTACCGCCGGGCGATGGAGAGGCTGCGCGAGGAACTGCGAGGGCTGCAATGAGCAACGATGAACGCGAGTTCCGCGAGGTCGAGGACCTGCTGCGGCGGATGCCTCTGGCCGAACCACCGGAGCGCCTCGACCGACGCGTTTTGAGCATGGCCGGCGCCGGCCGCTTCCGGCGGGCTCGGGCCTTCGCGCTGGCCGCGATCAGCGCGGCCGCCGCGGCCGCCGCCGGCGCGGCCGTGACGCTGGCCATCATGAACTCCTCCGGGCGCCGGGCGCCGACCGTCCCCCTCCCTAACCCGGTTGTCCGGCGTTCGGAGGCTGCAACTCCCCAGGCCGACCTGGCCGTCTTCAAGGGGCCGGTGCGCGTCGAACGGCAGAGGGTCGGACGGACCTCCGCCGAGGGCATGATCGACGTCTCCGGCGAGGATGCCGTGCAGCGCTACCGCCGGGAGGGCGTCCGCGAGATCTGGCTGGTGGACCCGGATAACAACCGGCGGGTGGACATGGCCATCCCCGTGAAGGACACCGTTCTGGTGAAGGTCGAGCCCTACTAGCGGCAGGGCTCTGAGAGCAAGGAGAGAACCGCATGTTCCCGTCTCTGACAAGACCACTGGCGGCCGCCGGCCTTGCCGCGGCCCTGTTCCTGTGCGCCCCGGCCGTCTCCGCGGCCGAGGAGGCGCCGCCGGGAGGCGACGCCGCCCCGCCGGAAGTCGTTGAGCACATCAGGCAGTTGCTGGGCGGGATGGGCGGCCCGCGCGGGATGGAGGCCATCCCCGTCAAGCGGGTCAAGGCTGCCTACCTCGGCGTGGTCGCCGAGCCGGCCGACGCGGCCCTCCGCGCCCAGGTCAAGCTGCCCGAAGGCGTGGGCCTGGTCGTCCGCAAGGTCGCCGAGGACAGTCCGGCCGCCGCGGCCGGCATCAGGGTCCACGACATCCTCCACAAGCTCGGCGACCAGCTGCTGGTCAACGAGCAGCAGTTCATCGTCCTGGTGCGGCTCCAGAAGCCCGGCGACGAGGTGGCCCTGACGGTGATCCGCGAGGGGGAGACCAGGAAGATCTCCGCCAAGCTCGCTGAGAAGGAGATGCCCGAGCTCCGCAGTTATCTCACCCCGGGGCTGCCGGGCGGTGCGGGCGCCATGCCCTTCATGATGCCCGGCGGCAACGAGTGGCGCTTCGAGTTTCCCGAGCCGGGCGAGGGGCCGGAGAAGCCCGATGGCGGTGCCGGGCCCGACGCCAGGAAGCTCAACGCCTTCCTGCCGGCCCTCAGGGCGATGCAGATGGGCGACATCCGCATGCTCGACGGCGAGCATGAGATCACCATCACCACCCGCGACGGCCGCACCCAGATCCTGGCCAAGGACAAGGACGGCAAGGTGGTCTATCAGGGCGACCTCGCACCCGGGGCCAAGCTCGAGGGCATTCCCCGGGAGCTGCGCCTGAAGATCGAGGCCCTGCCCCGGATCATGATGCCCCTGCCGCCGCCCGCGGCGCGGGACAGGCCGGGAATCGACGACCAGAGGAACCGGGACGTCTTCTAGACGAAGCGTCGCTGCGGAATGAACGGGGCCGGCCATGCGCCGGCCCCGCCGTTTCTCCGCGAGATGGTCAGCTGGCCTTCTGGCCCTTCTGCGGCGGGGTGACGCCGGGGATGCCGCCTACCGGCCACGGGGCGGCCTCGGCCGGAGGCTTCAACTCGCCGCCCACCTTGAGCTCCAGAGTGTTGGAGCGCACCGTGCCCTTCCAGACCTTGCCGGGAACCTGTTGCTGGCCCTTGAAGTCCTTGGTCCAGAGGGTGTCCGTCCTATTGGTGTAGACGGCGGTCAGCTTGTAGGTGCCGGGCTTGAGCAGGCAGACCCTGGTGAACCGCGGGTCCCCGCCCACGCCGATGATCGGCGGATTGCCGGAGATGCCGTTCCCGGGGTAGTCCAGCTTCCCGCCGGCGGCGATCTCCGGGAACGCACTCAGGTCGTTCGGGGGCATCATGCCGGGCATGGGCCCGCGGTAGGGCACGTGCTGGAGCGACTCGCCGTCCGGCGCGGCCAGCTCCCAGGAGACCTCCGCGTAGTACTTGAAAACCCGCAGGGCCTCATTGGAGACGTTCTCCAGGCCCGCGGTGATCTTGATCTCATCGCCGGCCCTGAACTCCAGCTTGTCGGCGGCGATGGTGAGCTTGATGCCGTCGACTGCCTTGGATTCGGTCTCCCTCGCCGGCTTCTCGGGCTTTTCCGGCGGCGGCGCCTTGGGCGTCTCGCCCTGCCCCGGCGGACTGGCCTTCTCCCCGGCCGGCTCACCGGCCAGCAGCTTGGCTGCCGCCGCCCCGCCGCCACCGCCCACTGCCAGTACTGCGACAGCCACCACCGCCACCACCTTGACCTTCGCCCAGAACATCATCTTGAGGACTCCTTCCGCCAGCTGCACGGACACAGCCTGCTGTGCCCCAACGGCGCCCGCGGCGCCAACCGCCCCGATGGCTCCCGTCGCGGCGACCGCCGCGAGTTTCGAGGCCACCAGGATGGATGGAAGGAGCGAGGCCGGCGCCGCCGCCGAGGCCTCCGCGCCGAGGAGCCCGGCCAGGGCCGAGGCCGAGAGCACCCGCCCGCGCTGGGCCAGCCGCTCGCGCAGGCGCTCCAGGCCCAGCTGCGCCCGGCGGGCCAGCGTTCCCTGCGGGCAGCCGGCGACCCGGGCGGCCTCCTCCTGCGGCAGGCCCTCCAGGTAGCGGAGCAGCACCGCCTGGCGCTGGGCGGCCGGCAGGGCGTCGAGCTCGGCGTCGATGTTCTGCAGGGGCGCAGCATGCTGCGCCCCTGCGTCGTCCGGCGCGCTCTCCGCTTTCCTGACCATGGCCGCCTCCGCCTCATGCCGGGAGCGGCGCGCTCGGCTCCGCAGCGCCAGGTGGGCCACGTTCCGGGCCACCCGGTGGAGCCACGCCGCCAGCTCTCCCTCGGAGCGGAGCGCCTGACGCTTCTGCACCAGGACCAGGAAGACCGCCTGGGCGGCCTCCTCGGCGTCGTGCTCGCTGCCGAGGGCCCGCAGGCATGTCCGGAAGACCATCCGCCCGTGCCGGCCGACGAGCTCGGCGAAGGCCGACTCGTCACCGGTCGCGGCGTAGGCCGCCAGGAGTTCCTGGTCCGTGCGCATGGGCATCAAGTTACTCCGCTCTCCCTCCATCCGCAAGGGACTCGCCGGAGGATGCGGGCGTGTTCAAGAAATCTGCGGAATCCGTGCCGGAATCTCAATAAGCCACAGATGCACACGGATGAACACAGATTGAGATCAAGAGCTCGGCAACTGTCGTCAGTGCCTATCTGCGTCTATCGGTGTTCGTCTGTGGCTAAAAGCCCCAGTAGCCCACTGCCAGACGAACCTCCTTCATCGTCGCCGCGGCGACGGCGCGGGCGCGCTCGTTGCCCGCGCGGAGGATCCTTTCGAGGGCGGCCTTGTCGCCGAGCAGTTCGGTGCGCTTGGCGCGGATCGGGTCCAGGAAGGCGTTCAAGGTTGCAGCCAGGTCCTTCTTGCAGTCGGTGCAGCCCCAGGCGGCCGAGCGGCACTTGTCGGCCACCTCCGCGGCGCGCTCCGGGGCGAAGGCCAGGTAGTAGTCGTGGACGTTGCACTCCTCGGGGTGGCCCGGATCGGCGCGGCGGACGCGCTTGGGGTCGGTGTACATGGTGGCGATCTTCTTGGCCACCTCCTCGGCCGGATCCGAAAGGAAGATGGCGTTGCCGTACGACTTGGACATCTTGCGGCGGTCCAGGCCCAGCAGGCGCGGCACGGCAGTGAGCTTGGGCTGCGGCTCCGGGAAGATCTCCCCCCCGGCCTTGCAGAAGGTCCCGTTGAAGCGCCGGACGATCTCGCGGGTGAGCTCCAGGTGCGGGATCTGGTCCTCACCGACCGGCACGTAGTTGGCCTTGTACATGATGATGTCCGCGGCCTGGAGCACGGGGTAGCCCAGGAAGGCGTAGTTGCGGACGTCCTTGCCGCCCTTCTCGAGCTCGACCAGCTGCTCCTTGTAGGTCGGGCAGCGTTCCAGCCACCCGAGGGGGGTGATGGCCGAGAGCACCACGTGGAGCTCGGCGTGCTCGGGCACGTGGGACTGCACGAATACCGTGGCCTGGTCCGGGTCCACCCCGCAGGCGATCCAGTCGGCGACGTTGTTCAGGGTCGACTCGCGGATGACCTCCGGATGGCTGTACTCGCTCATCAGCGCGTGGTGGTCGGCCACGAAATAGAAACAATCGTACGCGCTCTGCAGCTCCACCCAGTTGCGCAGCGCCCCGATGACGTGCCCGAGGTGCAGCTGGCCGGTCGGCCTCATGCCCGAGAGGATGCGTCCCTTGGTGGTCATGGTTCTGCCCTACCTAAGTATGTCCAGTGAACTGTAGGCCGGAAGCCCCCCGCGGATGTTCAGCGCCCACAGGAAGAGGCGGGCTCCGCCCTTCATAGCCCAGCCGATGACCGAGCTCGAGAAAGGCAGGACCAGCAGAAGAATCAGTATTATCAACCCGAAAGTCCGCATGCGCTCATAGGCCTCGCGCAGGTCCCTGGGCAGCACAGCGGAGAGCATGTGCGACCCGTCCAAAGGCGGGATGGGCAGCATGTTGAAGAGAGCCAGCATCAGGTTGAGGATCATGCAGGCGGAGAAGAGCTTCGCGTTGAGGGAGCCATCCCCGGCGTTCATCAGCAGGGAGAGCTTCATCAGCAGGGCGAAGACTACCGCCAGGACCAGATTGGTTAGCGGCCCGCAGGCCGCACTGGTCAGCATTCCTGAACGCATGTTGCGATACAGGAATGGGTTGATCGGCACCGGTTTGGCCCCGCCAAACACGAAGGTGCCCTGAGAGCTGACGGCCAGGACCACCGGGAGCAGCACCGACATGAAGGGGTCGATGTGTCTGACAGGGTTGAGCGTCAACCGCCCGGCCTTCAGGGCAGTCGGATCCCCCAGCCGGAATGACGAGTAGCCGTGGGCGAGCTCATGGAGAACGATGGAGTACACGAAGACCACCCAATACAGGCCGAAGAAGATGTACTTGAGCGCGTCCGGGTCCATGCCTGTCCTCTGGTTGGCGGGGTCTACTGGAGCGATAATAGTTCCCCATGCCCGGGGTGTCAACCCCATCAGGAATTTCCTTATGCCCAGGTCGCTTCCGCGTCATAATATATGGACACGGGGGCGCGCACCGGTAGGCGGCGCCCCGGGAGGCACGCCATGCGCAATCTACTGCTCGGGTTCGCCCTGGCCGGACTCTTCGCCGCTCCGGCCCTGGCCGACGTGGTCACCATGGTCGACGGCTCCAAACGCGAGGGCAAGGTCGTCAGGGAGAGCGACCGGGAGGTCGTCCTCCGGATAACCCAGGGCCGGCTCTCCGCGGAGATCACCCTGAAGCGCGAGGAGGTGCGGGCCATCGAGAGGGGCCCGACCGCCGCCGAACAGGCCCTGGCCGAGGTCGAGCGCCGCAAGGCCGCCGTCAGAGACGGCAACGCCGCCGCCTGGGCGGACCTCGGCCGTTGGCTCGACGCCCAACCCGGGTTCGGCCGCGACGCCATCGAGGCCTGGGAGAAGGTCGTCAAGCTCGACCCCGAGAACGCGGCGGCCCGCGCGCGGCTCGGCCACCGGAAGATCGACGGCAAGTGGCTGACCGAGGACGAGGCCATGGCCGCCCAGGGCCTGGTGCTCAGCCAGGGCCGCTGGGTGAAACCCGAGGGCCGGCCCGCCACCGAACCCGCGCCCGGCGCCAGGCCAGCCTCCGAGCGGGTCGAGGACATCCGGATCGCCCTGGCCGAGGAGATCCGCAAGCAGCGCGCCGACGAGCAGGCCGCCGACTCCGCCAAGCGCCTGGCCGAATGGCAGGCGGAGATGCTCAACCGCGCCGCCTGGGCAGCGGCCCAGCAGCCGCCGACCGCCACCTCGGTGCGCTCCGGCGGGGCGGTGATGGGGCCCTACGGCTACGGCTACTACGGGGTCACCACCTCCGACGGGCAGTTCCTGCCCTTCGTGCCGGCCAACGGCCAGGGCGTGGTCTACTACTCCGATGGCGTCTGGCTGGGCGGCAACGCGCCGGTCATCCTGCGCTCCAGCAGCTCCACCTCGACCGGGTGCGCCTCCTACGGCTGGGGCTTCGAGTACAACGACAAGCACTGGAAGCTGCGCTTCGGCGGCGGCGGGCACTGACGCCGCAGCGGCGGCGGGACGCTTCCGACCGCGTGGAGCGGCCTGCGGGGCCGCGCCCCAACACGGTATCAGCCCCTTAACGGCCTGAAATCAGCCACGCGGGCAGAGGCTTCCGCGCACTCCGCTCCCTCGGCGGTGAAATGCTGTTGCCGGTCTACTGTTTGCCGCTGGTTCGCCCCGGGCCCGCCCGCCGGGTGGTCGCCGTGCTCGGCGCCTTGGTGCGGACGGTGACCGCCGCCGAGCGGCGCGAGGAGGCCCCGGCCCGCCGCGGATCGGCGGCCGCCGCGGCGGCCTTGCGCTTCTGATAGTAGTGCATGACCGTCCCGTGGACGAACCAGCCGACGAAGCCCAGGACGCCGCCGCCCAGGATGGCCAACACCCACACCCACCAGGGCGCGGCATCCAGGGTCTTCTGGCCGAAGGTGAGCTGGTAGGTCATGAACAGAGTGCCGAACAGCAGGAATATCCCCAGGTAGAGGCCGAGCATGCCCTTGGGCCCCAGCCGGAAGAGCAGGTAGTAATACATCTGGGCCAGGGCGCCCTGCTTGGCGATGAACTCGATCTTCTCCTCGTCGCTGAGCTCCGCGAAGCTGCGCTTGGCCTTGTCGCGCCGGCTCTGGCGCTCGAAGATCCGCTCCTCCCCGAGGGTCATCTCCAGGGTGGCCTTGGTGACCCCGCCGCAGACCGCGCAGGTAACCGGCTCACCGGGCCGCTTGCCGGCCGCATCCAGCCGCCCCTTGCGACAGTGCGGGCAGATCAGCGCCCTGAGCACGGCCGACGTCGCGGTCTTCGGGGCGGCACCGCCCTGGGGAGCGCCGCTGCCGCTGGGGTTTGCGTTCTCCGGCATGGTCAACCCTTCATCGGCGCGATGCGGCCGGCCAGGTCCGCGGTTCGCTCGAAGGCGGCCGCACAGGCCAGCACCCCGGCGTCGTCGAAGTCCCGGCCGATCACCTGCATGCCCACCGGCAGGCCGTCGACCATGGCGCAGGGCACGGAGACGCCCGGCAGCCCGGCGAGGTTCGTGCTGATCGTGAAGATGTCCGAGAGGTACATGGCCAGCGGGTCGTCGGCGCGCTCGCCGATCTTGAAGGGCACCGTCGGGCTCGTCGGACAGAGCACGTAGTCGCACTGTTCGAAGGCCCGGTCGAAGTCGCGCTTGACCAGCGCCCGGACCTTGAGGGCCTTGAGGTAGTAGGCGTCGTAATAGCCGGAGGACAGGGCGTAGGTGCCGAGCATGATCCGGCGCTTGACCTCCGGGCCGAAGCCCTCGCGGCGGGTCTGCGAGCAGAGACCGACCAGGTCGCCGGCCTCCTTGCTGCGGTGGCCGTAGTGCACGCCGTCGAAACGGGCCAGGTTGGAGGAGCACTCGGCGGTGGCCACGATGTAGTAGATGGCCACGGCGTAGCCGGTGTGCGGCAGGCTGATCTCGACGAGTTGCCCGCCGAGCTCCCTGAACTTGGCAATGGCTGCGCGGACCGCGGCCTCCACCGGCTTCTCCATGCCGTCGATGAAGTACTCCTTCGGCACGCCGAAGCGCTTGCCGCGGACGTCGGCGGTCCGGACCTTTCCCAGGACGTCCCCGGGCTGCCACTGGGCGGAGGTGGAGTCCTTGGGGTCGTGCCCCGCAATGGTCTGGAAGAAGAGCGCGGCGTCGGCCACCGAGCGGGCGAAGGGCCCGATCTGGTCGAGGGAGCTCGAGAAGGCCACCAGGCCGTAGCGCGAAACAGCACCGTAGGTCGGCTTCATGCCCACGAGACCGCAGAAGCCGGCCGGCTGGCGGATGGAGCCGCCGGTGTCCGAGCCCAGGGCCAGCGGCGCGTAGCCGGCAGCCACCGCGGCGGCCGAGCCGCCGGAGGAGCCGCCGGGGGCCCGCGCGAGGTCCCACGGGTTCCGGGTGGTCTGGAAGGCGCTGTTCTCGGTGGACGAGCCCATGGCGAACTCGTCCATGTTGCTCTGGGCCACGACCACCGCGTCGGCGGCGAGCAGCCGCTCGACCACCGTGGCGGTGTAGGGGGCCCGGTAGTTCTCGAGGATCTTCGAGGAGCAGCTGGCGACGTGCCCCTCCCAGCAGAGGTTGTCCTTGAGGACCACCGGCACGCCACCCAGGGCGCCGAGCTTCTCGCCGCGGGCCAGTCGCGCGTCCAGGGCGTCGGCGCGCCGCAGGGCATCCTCCCCGCAGGTGCGCATCAGCGCCTTCAGTTTGGGCTCGAGAGCCTCGATGCGCGCCAGGGAATCGGCGGCGGCCGCGCGGCAGGAGACCTTCCCCGCGGCTACGGCCGCGGCCAGCTCGAGGGCCCCGAGCTTCCAGCTATCCACGGCGGGAGTTCTTGGCCGGCTTCCCGGCCTTCCTCAGCCGGCGGCTCCGGCGCTTCCGGGGCAGCGCGCGCATCATGGCGATCTCGCCGCAGTCCGGGAACTCGGGACAGCGCAGGCACTCGGCCCAGACGCGGTGGGGCAGCTCGGAGCGCTCGATGCGCGTGAAGCCCAGCTTCTCGAAGAAGCCCGGCACGTAGGTCAACGCGAAGACTCGCCCGACGCCCAGGGCGGCGGCCTCGGCCAGGCAGTGCTCGACGAGCTTCCTGCCCAGGCCCGATCCCTGCCGGCCCTCGGCGACGGAGACGCTCTTTACCTCGGCCAGGTCCTCCCAGGAGGTGTGCAGCGCCGCGGTGCCCAGCAGCTTCCCGCCCTCGGAGGCCACGTAGAAGTCGCGGAGGTTCTCGTAGAGCTCCAGCAGGCTCCTGGCCAGCATCCGCCCCGCCTTGGCGTGGTGGTTGATCAGGTCCTGCATCTTCTCGACGTCGGACATGCGGGCTTTGCGGATGCGGATCAAGCGTTGGCTCCCTCCCAGATGACCACGGCGATTCTAAGCCGGGGGAGGGGAGTGTCAAGAAGACCGGAGCGGCCTCAGGTCGCCAGGTCCGCGGCCTCGACTCCAACCGCCGGCCGGCTGCGGGCGTCCCAGAACGGCCATCCTCCGTCCGGGCCGCAGAGCGCCCGGGCCGCCTGCGCACCGGCCGACGCGGCGGCCCGAGGCCGCCCCTGCCGGCCGGGCATCGCCCGGGGGACTCGCCGGGCCAGCCTCAGCTCCACCGCCTCGCGATCCACCCGCAGGGCCGGGCCGTCCAGGAAGAGAAGCGCCGACGCGTCGAAGACGGCGTCGAAGCCGGTGGCCACTTCGTGATCCAACGCCGAGCCGCCCAGCCGGAAGAGCAGCGTGCTGAACCCGGCCGGAACCGCCGCCACGAGCTCCCGGCCGCGCGCCGAACAGCCGTCCCGGACCAGCCACAGCTCACGCATCCGACCGGCCAGGGCCGCCGAGCCCAGCCGCCAGAGCCTGCCGGGCCGGACGACCTCCGTCCGTCCGCCGGCGCCCAGCCCCAGGCTGATGGCTGCGGCCACCGGAGTGAAGTCCACCGCCCAACGCTGGAGCCGAGCGACCGGCACCTCGACCCGACCCTTCTCGGGACAGCCGATGAAGTACCTGGTGCATCCGTCAGGGCCATCCTCCGCCCTGACCCACTCGGCGTGGTCCGCCTCGCAGGCCATGCAGCTCGTGGACCTGGCCAGGTCGGCCGGCCGCAGGATGCCGGCGGCCTTGAGCCCCTCGGCCATCGCCTGCGGCAGCCTGGCAACCTCGTCGGGCATGAGGCGCGGGAAGGGCGCCTCGGCAGCGTCGCTGATGATCCGCACAGCCAGATCCATGATCGTTCTCCTTCCGGTCGGCCGGTCAGCGCGCCGCCGGCAGCATGTCCAGGTGCACGGAGAAGCTGAGCTGGTCCAGGTCGGCGACGGTTATCCGCGGGAACGACCCGGAGAAGCTGACGAAGCGCAGCAGGGCGTAGAGGAACCTGCCGACCTGCTCGGGGCGGTGGTCCTCGGCGTCGCCGCTCAGGCCGGAGCGGCCGCAGAGGGCCGCCAGGAAGGCCACCTCGCCGTGCGTCGGGGGCGGCTCCGGCCGCCGCCAAGTCCTCCTGACGGCCTCCAGGAAGGCCTCGAACCGGCGCTCCTCCCCCGGCGCCGGCTCGGCCCGGGCGCACATCGCGCGAGCCTCCCCGCGCACCAGCGCCCACAGGGAAATCACGGGCACCTTGCCCGGCAGCCCGAAGACCGCCCGCATCTCGTTGACCGCCGCCGCGACCGGCGCCTCGACTCCGGGTTTCACCGCGTTCATTTTCGTTTCCTCCCTCCAAAAACATGGGGTCCGACGTCCCGCGGCACCCGCCCGGACGCGGACCCTAATTCCCTCTCTCAAGGGGTAAAGGTATCTCTACCCTTTAGGCCAGGATGTCCCGTCAGCTGTAGGTTCTCAGGACGCAGACCACCACGCCCTGAATCGCCACCTCCTTCGCGTAGATCGGAGCCATCCGGGAGTTGGCCGGCTGCAGCCGCACCCGGTCCGGCTCGCGGTAGAAGCGTTTCACGGTGGCCTCGTCGTCGATCAGCGCGATGACGATCTGGCCGTTCTCGGCGCAGTCCTGCTGGCGGGCCACGACGGTGTCGCCGTCGAGTATCCCGGCCTCGATCATCGAATCGCCCGTGACCTTAAGGCCGAAGTGCCGCGCGCCGGCCGGGCCGCGCCCCAGCACCGCCCGGTCGAGCTGCAGCACGCCGTCGAGATTCTCTGCGGCCAGAAGCGGGGCGCCCGCCGCCACGCGTCCGACTACCGGAACGGACGCGGCGTCGGCCTCCCGGCCGGACAGGTCGGACCCGCCGGAGACGCTCGCCCGCACAGCCGAGGCGCCCGGAACCTCCAGCGACCTGGCTCCCAGCCGGCCGCGGCGGATGCAGCCTTTCTTCTCGATGAGCTTGAGGTGCGAGAACACGCTGGAGGAGGCCATGCCGAAGTGGGCGCCGATCTCCCGCACGGTGGGTGGCATTCCATGCTTGGAGCGGAATGCGATCACCCAGTCGAGGATCTTCCGCTGTCTGCCGGTCAACTCGCGCACTGCTTCTCCCCCGTCGGACGACTGCCCATATATACCTAACAAACGTTAGGCTGTCAAGAGAGAAAATGCCGAATTCCCGGTGGCCCCACGGAACGCCCCGCACCGAAACAGAACCGGGGGCTCCCGCAGGAGCCCCCGGCGCTCTCCGATTTGGATTACCGGGTCGGGTCAGTTGGCCATCAGCGGCCGCTTGAAACCGCCGGCGGGCATGGCCGCCGGCTGGCCGGTGATCTTGAGGCTGCACTCGCCGGACTTGACCTCGCCCTTCCAGACCTTCTCCGCGGGCTTGACCTGCTGCTTCTTCTGGTTGTCGAAGTAGCTGTCCTCGTCGTTGCTGTAGGTGGCCACGATCTTGTAGTCCCCGGCCTTGAGCAGGTAGGTGTTCGATGCGCCCTGTCCGACGTGCGGAGGGTTGCCGCCGATCGCCAGGTAGGTGAAGACCCACTTGCCGCCAGGCGCCACCTCCGGGAAGTCGTTCTCGCTGATGGCCGCGAGCATGAACATCATCCCGGTCGGCGCGCTCTTCACCGAGTCGGCGTCCGGGCCGGTCACGGCCAGCTTGAGCTTGCGCATCCCCAGCAGGTACTGGCAGACCCGCATCTTCTCCTTGGACGTGTTCTCGAAGACCACGAGCAGCCTGGCGGTCTTGCCGGCCTCGAGCTCGGCCAGGGCCGGGATACCGCCGGGGAGCTTGGCGCCGCAGACCTCGCAGGCCCCGGCCAGGAAGGAACAGCTCGTGCAGGACGCGTGGCCGGCGTTGCAGCGCATGATGCAGCCGGGGCACTGCTTCATGCCGTTGGCCTGGTTGAGCTTCTTGCGGCAGGCGTCGCCGCAGAGCAGATAGTCCGGGGCGACCAACAGGCTGAGCTTCAGCCCGTCGACAGCCGGGGCATCCTTGCCGGCGTCGGCGGCCGGGGCCGGGGCCGGGGCGGCGACCGGCGGCTTGGGCGCGAAGCCCTGCTCGGCCGAAACGGCCCCGATGATCAGCGGCGTGCCGATGGCCAGCACCGCCGCGACGCCCAGCGCCGCGGCCACGATCTTCACCTTCGTCCAGAACATCGTTTTCATCACTCCTTCCACAAGCGCCGTCGCCGGCGCGCCGGCCGCCGCGCCCTTCGCGGCGGACACAATCGAGGTTGCGAAGCCCGCTGGCGCCGGGACGCAGCCGCGGGCCAGGAGCAGCGCGCCGAGCGCCGCGGCGCCCAGGCGGCGTTCGGAGGCGCCGAGGCGCTCGCGGAGCCGCTCCAGGCCCCGCGCGCAGCGGCTGGCCAGGGTCGTCTCCGGACAGCCCAGCCGCTCGGCCGCCTGGCTCTGGGACAGGCCCTCGAAGTAGCAGAGGACCAGGGCCTGGCGCTGGACCTCGGGCAAGGCCAGCATGGCCTCGTCGAGCCGTCCGGCGCACTCGCGCCAGACCGCCGCGCCATCGCCCGCGTCCGCCGGGACGCCGCCGCCCTCTTGCCGCATGGCCGCCGCCTCCTTCTCGTGAAGCTCGCGCCGCCGCCGGGACCGCCGGGCCTGGCGCGAGACCAGCACCGCCGCGCGGTGCAGCCACCCGCCAAGGTCCGCCGAGCCGGCGAGCCCACCGGCCTTCCGGAGCAGGAGCAGGAAGGCCGCCTGGGCGGCATCCTCGGCCTCGGGGCCGGCGCCCAGCAGCCGCCGGCAGGCCCCCATGACCAACGCCTCGTGGCGGCCGACCAGCTCGGCGAAGGCTCCGGCATCGCCGGCCAGATGGGCCGAGAGCAGCTGTCCGTCAGTCCTGGGGTTCATCTGGACCATGCCGCGACATCCTCCCGATCCGCCATTCTATGGCCGGGGGCCGGCGGAAGCACGCAGGAAATTGGCCGGAAAGACAGGTTCAAGGTGCAAGGGGGCAGGCCGGACGGGGTTCCGTCCCAACCTGCCGCTTTCGCTCCACCCTTGAACCTTGCGCCTCGTGTCGTCGGCTCACACCATCCCCGACCGGTCCAAGAGCCGGTACTGGATGGCCTCGGCGACGTGCTCGGCGCGGACCGGGTCGGAGCCGGCCAGGTCGGCGATGGTCCGGGCGACCTTGAGCACCCGGGAGTAGCCGCGGGCCGAGAATCCCAGGCGCTCGACGGCGTGGCGGAGCAGCTCCTCGCCGGCCGGCTCGGGGGCGGCCAGCTTCCGGGTGAGGCTCTCGCTCATGGCGGCGTTGGAGTGGCAGGAGTGGCCAGTCAACCGCGCGCGCTGACGCTCGCGGGCGGCCTCGACCGCCGCGCGGATCTGGGCGGAACTCTGGCCGGCGGCGCCGACCAGCTCCTTGTAGGGCACGGCCGGCACCTCCACCTGGATGTCGAAGCGCTCCAGGAGCGGGCCGGAAACCCGCCCGAAGTAGTTCTCGACCTGCCGCGGGGTGCAGCGGCACTCCCGCCGGCTGTCGCCGCGGTGGCCGCAGGGACAGGGGTTCATGGCCCCGACCAGCATGACCCGCGCCGGGTAGGTGACGCTCGCGCCGGAGCGGGTCACGTTGATCTCGCCGAGCTCGAGCGGCTGGCGCAGCGCCTCGCGCGAGCGGCGGTCGAACTCGGGGAGTTCGTCGAGGAAGAGGACGCCGTTGTGGGCCAGGCTCACCTCCCCGGGGATGGATGCTCCCGGCCCTCCGCCGGTGAGCCCGGCATAGCTCGCGGTGTGGTGCGGAGCGCGGAAGGGCCGCCGGGCGACCAGCGCCTGCCCGGGCTCCAGGCAGCCGGCCACCGAGTGGACCCGGGTGGTCTCGAGCGCTTCTTCGAGACTCAGAGGCGGCAGGATGCCGGGGATCCGCGCGGCCAGCATCGACTTGCCCGAGCCGGGCGGGCCGACCATCAGCATGTTGTGGCCTGTATGCCAATTTCGCCGGCTGTGACTAGCGGGTAGAACTCGGTGGTGATACGTGACTTGGCGTAGTCCGCTGTCATGCCGGCGACGTGCGCCCTGACTATCTGCTTGCGCTGCTCCGGCGTCGCGTCCGGCCAGAGGTCCGATTCGCGCTCCAGTTGCTCGCGACAGGCCACCAGGACCTTATCGCGTAGCGACCTGATGTCCCCCGTCCGGGGGGCGGCCTTGTTCCGGGCCAACCGGGCCTGGATCTCCGCCTGCTCGGCCTTCAGGGAGGCCATCTGCTGTTTGACGTCCTCAAGGACAAGCGCACCCCCGGCGACCGCCTCGACGAGGCGGCCGATTCTCCGCCCGACTTCCTCCAGCCGTTCCCTGTCCTTGCGGCACGGATCCTTCGCGGATGCCGCGGCCAGGACGGCGTCGAGCTGTTCCTGTACATCCTTCCACACGGCCTTCTTCGCGGCCGGCTCGAAGTACAGTTCGCGGATGCGGCGTTCGAGGTAGTCGTCCACCACCGGGCGCCTTATACGCTTCGCGGTGCAGGTAACCATCCGGCGCTCGCTGTTGCCGAGGCAGCGGTAGTACTCATACCTTTGCCCCGGGCGGTCCTTGTCGTTGAAGGAGCAGCCCGCGAAGTGGAAGCCGCACGTGCACCTGAGCAGGCCGCTCGCCAGGAACGCCGACGCGGCCCCCTTGCCACGGCAGGCGCTGGCCCTGGTCCCCTTGAGCCGGGCGTTGGCTTCCTTCCACTCGGCCGCGGGCACCAGTCCATCCCAAACACCGTCAACCGCCACCCACTTGCTCTCGGGGTTCTCCTTGTACCTGCCGGCCGGGTTGGATATCCGCGCTATCTGGCCGTCGGGGCTGGCGGCATGGAAGCGCGCGCAGGTCTGCCGGTTCCAGGCGAGGGTGCCCTTGTAAGAGGGGTTCCGGAGCACCCGGATTATGGTGCTGCGGCCCCAGGTCTTCCCTCTGGGAGAAATGACCCCCCTGCGGTTCAGGCCGAGCGCTATCGAGCGGGGCGAATGTCCGTCCAGGAAGTCCCGGAATATCTCCTGCACCACCCCGGCTTCCTCAGAGTCACCGGGAACCAAAACGAACGTCTCCCCGTCTGACCGGCCGACC
>JAKLDR010000220.1 GCA_022703445.1 Planctomycetota bacterium
GAGGTGGCGTCCGGACCGGTGGTGGCCAGCGGCCGGTAGTCCAGCAGGCCGGCATCCTTGGACTCGGCGCGATCGATCTGGAAGCCGTCTTCATTGCCGGAACGGTCCTTCCACGTGAGTATGAACACCTTGGGCTGCCCGCCGTAGTGTCCGACCAGTTCCGTCGGGTCGGCCACCTTGTCCGGATCGGGCTCGACGGCGATCGTGACCTTGGCGGAGGCCGAGGCTCCGTCCCGGTCCGTGACGGTCAGTTCGGCGGTGTAAGTGCCGGGGTTTGTGTAGAGATGGTCGGCGTCCGCCGTCTGGCTCCACTGCCCGTCACCGAAGTTCCACCGGAATGTAGCGATTTCGCCGTCCGGATCCCGGCTGCCGGCGGCGCTGAGCCGGACCTTGAGCGGCTCCATGCCGCGGAGCGGAGCGGCGGAGGCCTGGGCCACCGGCGTGGCGTTTACCCGCTTCACGGCGATGGTCACCGTAGCCGGGGTCGAGGTCCCCGTCTGATTGGAAGCCTGGAAGCTGAAGCGGTCTTCCCCGCTGAAGCCGGCGTTCGGGTGGTAGGTGACGTTGGGGGGTGTGCCCTCCAGCCGGCCGTGCTCCGGGCCTTTCGTTATGGCGAAGACCGGTGTCCCGCCGCTGTCGTCTCGGGCGGCAAGGACGATGGCCAGCGGCTTGTCCTGCAGCGTGCCCAGGGATCTGGACTTGGTGAGCGGCACAGGGGGCGGAGGGGGCGGGGGGGGCGGTTCGGTTCGGACCGCGGCGACCGGCGGCCTGCGTCCGCTGCGCCAGAGCGCCACTTCGTCCGCGGGGCAGGGCTGCGGGGCGCCTGGCGCGGCCCCGTTCAGCGCGTCGCTGCGATAGCCGCCGTCGACCTGCACCGTCGCGCCGGCGGACGGCAGGCCGAATCCGGTCCGGCCCGCGACCATCTTCAGGACGGTCCGGTCCGGTAGGCGCGAGAGCTCGAACTCGGTGCCCAGGATGACCACCTGATCGAAACCTCCGGTGTTGAAGGTCATGGGGCGGTCGGCGGGCTGCGCGGCGGCCAGGACGTAGACGTCGCCCTGCTTGAGCGCCGGGTGCTTGGCCGGCGAGCTTCCGCCCAGGGCCAGGAGGGTCTCCTCGTTCATCTCCACCGTGGTGGCGTCGCCGTAGCGGATGATGGCGCGGGACTGGGCCTCGGTCCGCAGCGCGTCCCCGGGTCTGAGTTCGGCGCCGGTCTGCACCGGCGACCAGCGCCCGTCGCGGGACAGCTCGACCCTGCCGCGGACCGAGGTCAGCTCGGCGGTCCAGCCCTGGGGTGGCGCGGGAACCGGGGGACGGGAGGTGCCCGGAGGCGGCTGCAGCACTGCCAGCAGCAGCACCGCGGCCGCTCCGGCCACCGCCAGGTAGAGCCAGCGGCGGACCGGGCCACTGCGGCGGACCTGGCTGAGCCTCCGGCCGGCCAGGCGTGCGCTGATCCTCCGGCTGGCCGGGCGATCCTGGGCAGGGGCCGCCTCGGCCAGCCGGGTGGCGACGGCCTCGGCGAAGAGGGCCGTCTCCTGGCGCTCTTCGCACTTGATCCGACGCATCACCCCGACGACCAGGTCCGGCCGGTCGGTCTGCAGGTAGGCCCGGTAGCGCAGCAGCCGGTCGGTGCTGACCAGCTCGGCCGCCCGGCGGCGGAATTCGTCGTCTTGCCGCAGGAGTTCCAGGAGGCGCGGCTCGTCCTCCGGGCTCAGGGAGCCGTCCAGGAGCCTGCTGAGGAGTTCCTCTGGCCCGGTCACGGCTTGCCTCCCGCGGCGCCGGACTGCTCCATGCAGTCGCGCAGGCCGCGCAGCAGTCGGAGATGGGTGACCCGGGCCGAGGCCTCGGTCAGCCCCATCTGTCCGGCGACGTCCGCCAGAGCCAGGCCCTGGTCATAGCGCAATTGGAGGAACTTGCGCATCCGGTCGGATAGGCGCGCCAGGCATCGGCCGAGCAGGTCGATGGCCGGCGAGTCGGCCAGGGCGGACGGTTCGGCGTCGCGGATCTGGTCGAACAGCTCATCGCGCACCGTCTCCTCCCTGGTGCGCTTGCGGCGCTCGTTGAGGATCAGGTTCCTGGCTATGCCCCTGAGCCAGGGGTAGAAGTCCTGGGCCGCGTCGAAGTCGCCCAGGCGCCGGTGGGCGATGATGAAGGTCTCCTGGGCCAGGTCCTCGGCGGTCTCGGGGTCGCAGAGGCGGCAGGCCACGAAGGCGCGCAGCCGTCCGCTCTCGCGTTCGACCAGGTGCGCGAAAGCGTTGCGGTCGCCGGACTTCGCCCGGGTAACCAGCTCGTCCATCGGGCCTCCATTGCCTCCGCCACGGATTGTCCTGGGCCGGGGGGATGTTAACAGCAATCCGCCGCTGGGTCCAGGGCGGAGCCGTCTGTGGATGCACCCGGGCGCCGGGCGCGGTTGACCGCCGGGCGCGCGGCCGTTAGAATCCCATCGACTCGGAAGGAGGCCTCTTGTCCCGCGACCGCATTCTGGTCATCGACGACGACCGCGACCTGCGCGCCACCGTGGAGCTGCGTTTCAGCGTCGCCGGGTTCGAGGTGCTCCAGGCCGGCACGGGCGAAGAGGGCATCAAGCTGGCCCGCTCAGGGCGGCCTTTGGCCATCATCCTGGACGTCAACATGCCCGGCATCGACGGCTTCGAGACCTGCCGCCGACTGCGGGCCGATCCGAAGACCGCCTCGATACCCGTGATCATGCTGACCACCTGCTCGCGGGTGGGCGAGCTTGAGGAGGGGCTGCAGGCCGGGGCGGATACCTATCTCACCAAGCCGTTTGACGGCCCCGAACTGGTCGGCGAGGTCATGGAGATTGTTGCCTCCCGCCTGGGGCGGAAGGGATCGGCCAAGCCGCCGCCCAGCCCGCGGGCCCAGGCGGCCACCAGGATCAAGGAGATACTGGAACGGGCGCCCCGGCGGGTCGGGCAGGTTGCCCGGGTTGCTCCCGGGATGCTGCTGGGTGGACCCCACGACGACCGGCTGCTGGCCGACTCGGCCCTGAGCGACCGGCACCGCTCGATCCTCTTCGAGGCCGACATCGAGCCCTTCGCGGCCCGGCCTCCGGCCAAGTATCTGCGCTACAGCCCGGGCGTGGCCATGGCCATGTCGCCGGATCCGACGATCTTCGATGCCCCCAAGAAGGTCCTGCTTCGCCGCACGGCGCCTCCGCTTGTGGCGGCGCTGGACGAGGACCGGCGGCTGGCCGACAAGGCGGTGATCTGCGTTGCGCCCCGGGATGGCACGGTGCGGGCGGAGTTCCTCCTGGGCGTGCTGGCCAGCAGCTGGGCGACGTTCGCTTTCGAGAAGGTCATCGCCCGCTCCCGGGGCGGGGCCCTGCCATGGGCCAGCGCTGCCGAGATAGAGCGTCTGCCCCTGCCGGGCGGTCCCGGACCTGCCGGGCGGGACACCGAGGCGGCCATCGCCGCCGCCGCCGCCGAACTGGTCGGCCGCGCCAGGCAGGGCCAGGCCTGGCTCAACTCGGCCGGGGATCTGCGGCGCGAACTCGACTATCAGGTGGGTCGCGGGTTCGGCGCCGAACCTGAGCTCATAGAAATTGTGTCCAGGCCCTGACCTGGGCTGTTATATTGTGCGCACTCGGGGGCGCCAGTGGTTCGCCGGCGTTCCTGCAAGGAGGAAAGACGCGATGATCAGGGAGAAGGTCGGATTGTCAGCAGCTCTGGCGGCCATCCTCGGATTGGCCTGGGCTGTGGCGCCGGCGGCCGGCCAGGAAGGCAAGCCCGCTCCGGGCGAAACCCCCTCGGCCGCTCCGGTCAAACCGACCGCGCCGCCTCCGGTCAAGCCGGCGGCCAAACCGTCCGCTGGCCCAGCCGCCCCCGCTGCGGACCTCAGCGAGATGACTCCGGAGGAGGCGGCCCGGATGCGTCAGGAGCTCAAGGTCGCCACCGACCGCATCATGGTCGACGCCCGCCGGTTCATGCAGATGGCCGATTACGATCGGTGCATCGAACGTTGCGAGAGGGCCCTGCGGCTCGACGGCTCCTGCCTCGAGGCCCAGAAGCTCAAGCACCAGGCTGAGAAGGCCAAGATCGACTTCCGTGCCAAGATGCTCGAGCAGGAGAGCACCACCAAGGACAAGGAGGCCATTGCCGACCTGGACGAGGCCTCGAATTACCCGGACCGGAAGGGCCCGCTGCCCCGCCCGGTCAACGCCCCCAAGCCTTCGCCCCTGCCTCTGCGCATCGGCGGTTCCGTGGTCAAGAGCGAGAAGATGCTGGCCATGGAGCAGAAGCTCAACCAGCGCGTGGACATCAACTTCGTCGACGCCGACCTGGACTTCGTGATGGCCACGCTCTTCCGGATCACCGGGGTCAACATCATCGCCGACCAGAACGCGCTGCAGGGCAAGCGCCTGACGCTGCACGTCGAGAACATGCCGCTGAAGGAGATCCTGCGCTTCATCGTGCGCAACAACAGCGGTGTCAACTACACCGTGACTGAGGACGCCGTCTGGGTCTCCGCTGGAGGCGACAACCCCGGACTCGAGCCCCGCGTGCACGCCCTCAACGTGGGTCTGGTCCGGTCCAACCCCATCCCGCAGATGCAGCAGCAGCGGCCGCAGGGCGGCAACAACGGCGGCGGAGCCCAGTTGCCGGGCGTGCCGCAGATCCCCGGCCAGCAGCCAGGCCAGGGGCAGGGGCAGAACGGGCAGCAGCAGGAAACCACTTATCTCGAGGACGTCATCAACTGGATGAAGAAGTGGAAGGAGTGGCCGGCCGGTTCGGAGTGGGCCATCGACAAGATGAGCAGCGGGCTGATGGTCTACACCACCCCGGAGATGCACGAGAAGATCGCCGAGATGCTCGAGATGATGGACCGGCCGCCCATCCAGGTGCTGATCGGGACCCGCTTCATCACCATCAGCGACGAGCACCTCCTCGACCTGGGATTGGACTTCGGCGCCAACAGCAAGCCCGGCCAGGACGTCGAACTGTCCAGTGGCTCGGGCACCAGCCTGGGGACCAGTTCGATCGCCGGCGGGCTGACCGCGATCATCAAGGGCAACAACACCGACCCGCTGTTCACGGCGACGCTCAAGGCCCTGGAGACCAAGGGCAAGGGCAAGCTGCTCTCCGCGCCGCAGATCATCACCCTGAACAACCAGATGGGCCAGTTCCACCAGAACACCACTTTCGAAGCCCAGACCGACTGGCGCGAGATTACGGTCACCGATGCGACTGGCAACGGCTCCATCACCTCGAACGTCAAGTACCTGGTGCCGGTGACCAGCCCGTACACGGTGGGCTTTGACCTCTACGTCACGCCCAGCGTGGGGCGCGACCTCAAGCACATCATCCTGGAACTCCAGCCGGTGATCTCCGAGGTGGCCGGCGGGGTGCAGCGTTTCGAGACCCTCCAGGTGCTGCAGGTGGACGACAGCGAGCCGCCTCCTCCGGTACAGAAGCCGGTCACCGAGACCAAGACCCTGTCCACGCGCATGGTGGTCAACGACGGCGACCTGCTGATCATCGGCGGGCTGATGAGCCAGGACA
>JAKLDR010000221.1 GCA_022703445.1 Planctomycetota bacterium
GCAAGAAGGCCGTGGGGCGCTTCGGCGGCAGCCAGGCCACCGAAAGCGCCGTGGAGGCCGCGCTGCGCTGGCTGGCCCGCCACCAGGAGGCCGACGGCCACTGGGACTGCGGCAAGTACGACGGAAGCGAGAAGATCAACGGAGATACCGGCAACACCGGCCTGGCCTTGCTTGCCTTCCTGGGCGCCGGTTACACCGAGAAGTCCGGCATCTTCGCTGACAACGTCAAGCGCGCCCAAGACTGGCTGATGAAGCAGCAGCAGGCCAACGGCTGCATCAACGCCAAGGGATCCGGCCGAATCGGCTACAACCACGCCATCGCCGGCTTGGCCCTGGCCGAGGCGTTCGGCATGGGCAAGAACCCGGAAGTCGGAAAGGTGGCCCAGAAGGCGGTGGATTACTCCATCAAGGAGCACCAGTGCCCGTATTCCGGCTGGCGCTACAGCCCCAAAGAGAACCCGGACACCTCCGTGACTGGCTGGTTCGTAATGCAGCTGAAGTCCGCCAAGATCGCCGGGCTGACCGTCGACGGCACCGGCTTCCAGGGCGCCACCGCCTGGCTCGACAAGGTCACCACCAAGGAAGGCAACACCGGATACACTAGCCCCTCGGCGGGTTCCGCGGCCATGACGGCCGTGGGCATGGTCTGCCGGCAGTTCATGGGCACCCCCAACACCGACGTCCTGCTCCAGGGAGGGTCCAAACAACTGGCCGCAGCCACGCCGGTGTGGAAGGACCCCCGCAACATCGGATCGGAGAAGGGCTTCTACTACTGGTACTACGGCACTCTGGCCATGTTCCAGATGGGCGGGGACAAGTGGACCAAGTGGAACGAAGCGCTCAAGCCGGTGCTGCTCACCAACCAGTGCAAGGGTGGGCCGATGGATGGCTCGGTCAATGATAAAGACGGCTCCTGGGACCCCGAGAGCTGGATTGACAAGCACGGCGGGCGCGTCTTCACCACCGCCTGCGGTGCACTGACCCTGGAGGTTTACTACCGCTACCTGCCGATGTACAGCAAGTAGCGCCTGGGACAGCTCAATGTTAAGCGGGCGGCCGGAACCGGCCGCCCGCTTCATTTGCGCTTGACCTTTGGTCCCCACCGCGGTGTAATACGCCCCGTGAGACCGCGTCGGGAGCCGGGAGCGGTTCCCTTGGAGCGTAGATTGCCATGAAGGCCGTCCTTTCGGACATCCACGGCAACCTGGAGGCCCTCGAGGCGGTCCTCGCGGATATCGACGCCAAGGGCATCAAGGAAATCGTCTGCCTGGGAGACATCATCGGCTACGGGCCGGACCCGCGCGAGTGCCTGGAGCGCACCAAGGCGGTCGACACCCTGATCATGGGCAATCACGAGCACGCCACGCTGTTCCCGGAGACCGCGGAGCAGTTCAACCTCCGGGCCCGCAAGGCCATAGACTGGACGCGCATCCAGGTGCTGCACGACCCCAACGAACCCCAGGCAATCCGCGACGCCCGCAAGCAGTTGATCTCCGACTTCAAGATCAAGGCCAACATAGAGGGCATCCAGTACGTCCACGGGTCCCCGCGCAACCCCATCCGGGAGTACATCACGCCGCGGGACGCCCAGGACCGCCCCAAGATGAAGGCCATCTTCGAGCACACCGAGGCCATTTACTTCATCGGCCACAGCCACATCCCCGGGGTCTTCTCGCCGGACGGGTTCAGCCACCCTTCGGAGATGATGGACGTCTACATCATGGGCGAGGAGAAGGTCCTGATCAACGTCGGCTCCGTCGGGCAGCCGCGCGACGGCGACCCCCGCGCCTGCTATGCCACCTTCGACGTCGATACGGTGGTCTTCAGGCGGGTGGAGTACGACATCGAGAAGGCCGTCCGCAAGATATACGCGATCGGGGAGCTCGACAACTTCTTCGGAGACCGCCTCCGCAAAGGCCGGTGACGGAGCTTCTGCCGCGGGAAGTGCGGAGGCTGCCGTTGTTGTGTCTGGACACGGCCGGGCCCGGCGCGTAGAATCGCCGCCATGGGTGCGCCTCGGGCCATCATCTCCGACATCCACGGCAACCTGGCCGCCTTCATGGCCGTGCTGGGCGATATCGCCGCCCAGGAGATCACCGACATCGTCTGCCTGGGCGACGTCGTCGGCTATGGGCCGGAGCCGGCCGAATGCGTGGAGGTGGCCGCCGCCCGCTGCCGGGTGACGCTCTGCGGCAACCACGACGCCGCGGTGTCCGGGGTGGCCTTCGGGTTCAACCGCTACGCGCGCGAGGCCATCGACTGGACACGCCGGCAGCTGAAACCGGGCGTCCTGGCCCTGCCTTCAACCCGCAAGCGCTGGGAGTTCCTCACCTCGCTGCCCCATCGATTCGAGGAGGACGGGGCCCTCTACGTGCACGGCTCGCCCCGCGACCCGGTCATGGAGTACATCGAGGAAGGCGACACCGCCGACCTCGGCTTCGGCCCGTCCGATAAGATCCTCAAGATCTTCGAGGCCCTCTCGGGCCCCTGTTTCGTCGGCCACACCCACCGCCCCGGGGTGATCACCCAGGACTACAAGTGGGTGGGCATCGGAGCACTGCCCAACGGCGAGTATGTCCTGGAACCCGGCCAGAAGGCCATCGTCAACGTCGGCTCGGTCGGCCAGCCCCGCGACGAGGACCGCCGGGCCTGCTACGTCACCTTCGACGGCCGCCTGGTCCGGTACCGGAGGGTCGAATACGACTACAACCGGACCCGGGAAAAGATGCTGGCCATCCCCGAGCTGGATCCCCGGCTTGGCGACCGGCTGGAAGAGGGCCGCTGAGGGGGATTCCCGCCATGGACGTGCTCGATGCCATCCGGGCCAGGCGCTCTGTCCGCGCCTACCGGGACACGCCCGTTCCCGACGAAGTGCTCGCCAGGGTGCTCGAGGCTGCGCGCCTGGCCCCCAGCGCCCGGAACCGCCAGGAGTGGCGCTTCATCGCCGTGCGCGATGAGGCCACCCGCCGGGCGTTGGCCGAGGCCGCCAAGGGACAGACCTGGGTGGCCGAGGCCCCGGTCTGTCTGGCCTTCTGCGCCACCGAGGACCAGTACGTCATGTCCTGCGGCCAGAAGGCCGGCACGGTCGACGTCTCGGCGGCCCTGGCCTACGTGACCCTGGCCGCCGCGGCCGAGGGCCTGGGCACCTGCTGGCTGGGCGCCTTCTACGAGGACCGGGTCAAGGCCATCCTGGGGGCACCGGCCGGCGCCCGGGTGGTGGGCATGACGCCGCTGGGTTACCCGGCCGAGAATCCCCCGCCGAGGCCGCGCAAGCCCGCCGGCGACGTCATCAGCTTCGAACGCTGGTAGCCAACGATACGGGAACAGTCATGAATGCTCGGAGAACCCGCAGGGCGGCGGTCATGGCACTGCTTGGCTCGTCGCTGCTCTGGGGCACGAGCTTCATCAACATCAAGCTCTGCGGCCAGGCACTGCAATCCGGCGCAGCCGAGGGGACCGGTGCGGCCTTCGGCCCCATGCTGCTGACGGCCCTGCGCTTCACCGTTGCCGTGCCACTGCTGCTCGTCTGCTGGCCCGAGACGCGGCGGTCTTTCGCCGGACTCCGCGAGCGCGCCCTGCTGCTGCGCATCGCCGTGTGCATGGCGGCCGGCTTCCTGATCCAGGCGGCGGGGCTGGCCTACACCACCGCGACCATATCGGCCTTCATCACCAGCGTGGGAGTCTGCCTGGTGCCCTTCCTGGAGTGGTCTTTCCACCGTCGCAAGCCGTCCTGGCGGCTGGCCCTGGCCGTGCTCCTGGCCACCGGTGCGGTGGGGATGATGACGCTGGGCAAGGCTCCGGCGGGACCCAGGGCCTGGGCTTTCGGCGCCGGCGAGGTGCTCACCCTGATCTGCGTGGTGGCCTTCAGCTTCCAGGTGCTCTGGACCGGCGAGGCCACCGAGCGCATGGGGGCGGCCCAGCTGACCGTCGGCACCTTCGCCTTCACCGGGTTGGCCAGTTGGCTGTGCGTCCTGGCGGTCTGGCCGCGGGAGGTGCCCGGGGCGCTGGCCGCGGCCGCAGCCAGCTGGACCTTCTGGGCGCTCTTCGCGGTGATCGTCCTTGGCGCGACCATCGGAGCCATGGTGCTGATGAACGTCTTCCAGCGCCATGTCCGGCCCACCGAGGCTGCCGTGATCTATACCACCGAACCGGTCTTCGCCGGGGTCTTCGCCTGGACGCTGCGCCCCAAAGAGGAGGCCCTGGGACCGGCCGGCTTCATCGGCGCCGGCCTGATGCTGGTCGCCGACCTGCTGGCCGCGGTCCGGGGCAGCCCGGAGCCGGCCGGCGACGAGGCCAACCGCAAGGACACCAGGAGACCGGGCGAATAGCGCCGCAACTTTCGACGTCTGGCGCCGGGCCGGCTGCCCCGTCAGGAACTGTGGGCCCCGCCGATGCCGCCCTCCGCGGCTCTCTGTCTCCGGTCCCGGTTGGTGAAGACCGCCTCGCCGCTACTTACCCCGCTCGTACCAGAACATGGTTTCGACCGGGGCGAAGGCGTCGGTCAGCACCGGGATGTCCGGGTTCTCCTCCGGCTTGCCGGTAGCCATGTAGTCGGCGGCGAAGGCATCCAGCCTGAGGTCCTTGAGGCCCGGGTGCTTCTCCATCAGGTCCGCGGTGCGAACCAGGATGTCGCTGCCGTTCAGACGGCGATCGCCGTCGCGCGGGACCACCATGATCAGGTTGCGGTTCCGGGAAGTGCTGATGTAGCCGCCGCGCTCACCGTCCCAGATGACCGGGAAGACGTACACGTTGGGGAACAGCTCGCAGATGGTGCGGTATTCGGCCCGGAAGAAGCGGCTGCGTCGCCCCTCCAGCGGGGAGATGATGTTGCTGACCAGCACGCCGCCATCGGCCAGCCGGTCGCGCACCTGGCTCAGGAACTCCCTGGTGACCAGGTGGGCCGGGATCTGTCCGCCGCCCGAGTAGGCATCGAGGATGATCAGGTCGTACTTCTCGAAGCGCCCTCCCCCGTTGCGGATGAACTGCCGGGCGTCCTCCACGTAAGCGCAGTAAGGGTCGGCTCCGGACTTGTCCCGGCCGTCGCGGAAGCCGAAGTGCTCGCGGGCCACGTCCAGGACCACCGGGTCGATTTCCACCACGTCGACGCGCATGTCCTTTCCGTAGATCTCGCAGAACTGCCTGGGAACCGAACCGCCGCCCAACCCGACCACCAGCACCCGCCGGGCCTGGGGGTTGAAGGCCATGCCCATGTTCAGCACCCGCGTGTAGGTGGTGGCCGGCGGCTGCCCGGGCTTGTTGAGGAAGAGGGAACTCTCCGTCAGGTTGCTGAAGCGCATCTCCAGCACGGCCTCGGGATCCAGCCTGGCGGCCTCGGAAGGCTTGCGGGTCATCAGCTCCTGCCGCCGCTGGAATTCTTCGCTCTTGGCATCCAGACCGGCCAGGACGCGCCCTGGGCTGAAGAAGCCCACCACGGCCACCGTGTGATAGGCGCTCTCGCGCTCCTCGACGACGTAGGCGGTC
>JAKLDR010000222.1 GCA_022703445.1 Planctomycetota bacterium
AGTTGTTCGCGACCTCGTAGCGGCAGCGCATCCGCAGCGTCCGGCGCACCTCGGGGCTCGCCGCCGCGTCCGGCGAGAGCGAGTCCGCATTCGCCCAGTGACGGCGGTTGTCGTCGGTGGTCGCGGCCGAGTCGAAACGGGCGCGCAGCCGCCGCACGGGCACCGCCCGCAGGCGCGAGAGCACCACCGACTTTCGGTCCGCGGTCGTTGCGATCATCAGCACGCCCCCGGCGGGATCATCTTGGTGCGCCGCACGCCAAGGCCCTTCCGGGCCGCGTCCTTCGATGCCAGATACCGGTCGGCCTCGATCTGCTCGCGCAATGAGTGCTGCTCCATCTCGCCGGAGTCGCCCTTGGCCCGACGAGGGCCCCGGGCATTGCGGCGGATCGAGTTCTCAAGACTCCTGGCCATGCACTCCTCCGATATGACAGAGGGCAGTCTCTGGCAGGGGTGGGGACAGGAGAAGTCGAAGACTGGGCGGGTTGTTACACCGGTAGAACCTCCCGGCCCAGGCCCCTCAGGCCCGAACCTTGACAAGGGCAACCCCCTGCGGACAATCGCCGGCAACTGCTGGGAAGGGCACTCGATGCCAAGCAGAGTAAACATCAGGCGCATCTTGGCGGAGGCTATGCACCGCAATCTGCCGGATTTTCTGCCCATGCTGGAGGAGAAGCATGGCTACTGGTTTCGACGTCCGCCTGTTGGACACGGATTGCTGTATAACGTCGTTCTGGTCTGCCATGCGGTGAAACCTCCTTGTCTCTCGGCAGACGTCTACGCGGGGGTACTCTCCATGTGGGACCGGCAATATGGGCGGCACCTACTTCAACGGTCAACCGGCTTGCCGAACCTTCGCCTCGGCTCGCAGGCAATTCCGGTCGAAGAGAGCTCCTATCCATACGACGGCTCCGAATCTGGCGCCGTCACAGCTGTCTCGCGCATAGTGGCAGAGCTTGGTCAGTTTGCCGTGCCGTGGTTTGAAGAGGCAGAAAGATCGCTGGCGGAAGACCCTCTGGTCAAGTGCGCGCTGGATTGGCTTGCCAAGCGATGGCGGGACATTCCGGCCGATGTGGCAGATCAGATGGACGCGGCCTTTCGGAAAGCGAACCACAAGCCCCAGGATGTCGATCATCCCCTGCTGAATGAACTCAAAGCCTTCCTCCGATCAGCAGGCCAGAGTCTTCCGATCACGCCGCAGCACAGGAAGGAGATTTCGATCCTCGCAATCCAGACTCTGGAGTACGCGCAGGAGCGGAAACGGACGTCAAACCAGTTCCCCCTGGAAGATGGGAGGAGCTCCTGATGGGCTTCTTCAGTGCCTGCAGAGAGTGATTAGCCATCATGGAACCGGGACAGCTTTTCATTGAACGCCGCATCTTGGAATCGTCTGCCACTGAGATGCTTAACTACCGCGCCCACGAGCCGTTGGTCTACCGGATGGTTTGCCAGTTCGAACCGGCGAGCGGCCATAAACAACTTGTTCTCAACGAAGTGCCGTCCGCAATACGTAAGCGACTGGACTGCCTCCTTGAATTCTGCGAGAACAACCCGGGGACATCCTTCGTCGCGGATTCGGTTCTGGACGGCGTTTCATACACAGTCCGATACAGCCGGAAGACTTGGCATCTTTTTTGCCCCGACCTCGCGGAGATGGCTGATGTCAAGCGCGTCGGGGAGCTTCTCGATGCCTTGTTTGATGAACTGGAGAAGCAGAGGGCAGAATGTTAGAGCTGCACAAGTTGAGCTGCAATCTCACGCAGCGGGATATTGACCTAGTCGTGGACCATGATTGGGTTGGTCCCGAGACTACGTCTATTCTCGACATCTGCGCCTGCGCGGAGGCGCAGAGTGGCGGTTGTCACCGGATAGGATGCGTCTTCATGTCTTCGCGAGGTCCAGGGGCGCCGGAGTCCCTTTGCGGCGATCCTATCCCCCTGCGCCTTCGCAACGTGCCAGGCGGAACCGAGTTCCCATTTGACGAGCATCAATTCAAGCAGAAACTCGGAATCACGACCCTGGAGCTCAGTCTCGAAACAGAGGGTGAGGAGGAACGCAAGTAGATGTTCGGTTTCATCCGGAACTGGTCACGCGCCCGCGCGGAGAATAAGCGCCTGATTGAACTGACGCGCGAAGCATTTCACTCCAAGTATCCGGATAGATATATGGTTGGCTGGAACATCCGCCCTCAGCGATTGCCCACTGGCGACGCTGTTGTCACGATCTGTTGGAGCCAAGCGCGTCCTCCGCGCCGCACGTGGTGGCGAATTCCCAAGGGAACGGACACGGCTACAGAATTGAGCGGGGAAGAGGCACAGGCATTGGTGGACATTCCACCGTGGCGATAGACACCGCAGCTGCCCCTGCACCCGCTCCGGGTGCGGGGAAGATGGTGCCGGGGAGTCTTGAGGAGGGAGCCCATGTCGCTAGCATCTGACCTGCCACGGATGGATGACGAGTCCCTTGCTGATGCTTGCGTATATATCGACTGGCGCGAAGAGGAGGAGGCTATCGTTGAGTACTTCGCCGAGAAACTGGATGAGGCTGACAAGCTAGCGGCGATATGGAAAGGTGACGAACTGTGGATCGTCTACAACGGCAAGGAACACAAGCTACCCTTGACGATCTCGCCCAAGGACCGGTCTGTAGCCCTCAGTTCTTTGGCCGTCGTGCTGCAACCGAAGTACGAGTTCCGTTTCCTGCTACAGTCCGCAGGAAGCGATACACTCAGTTTCCTCCTCTTGCGCCGCGAGGAATGGGAGGAGTTGACCCGTTCGCATCCCGATTGGCTCAACCGGCATTTTGAGCCCATGAAGATCGGGCATGACTACTTCGGGGATGAAGAAATCCCATATGTGGGCCGCGAGGGCGCTCTGCCGAAGGCCAACAAACCTTGGTGGCGATTCTGGTAGGCGATCTCTATGCCCATATCCAGTGATTGTGGAGCAGCAGTGAATGACTGAGCAAGAGGCCATAGCCATCGCCCAGGAGTGCGTCCGGCGCGAGAATATCGCGGTGGGCAAGGTTTGTAGAATTCGATTCGTCTCAGTTGGCGTTCTTGCCCAGGCCGGCATTGACGCATCCGAGGCAAGATGGATGGTCTCTTTCGAATACCAGGGGCCTGCGGTAGAGGAAGCCCCGAAAGTCATTGTCCATCCGCCGACTGAAGCACCCACAACGGTGATCGTGGGTGACGAATCCAAGGCGGCTGAAATCCTCACGGAGCTATGAAGGCTATCAGATGTTTAGCGCTCATAGGTTCTCATGAGTTGTCATTCGGCGCCCACAGTACCTGCACTCCCGTCTCCGCCGAATCCGCCCGCCGGAGACGGCCCGCGTGTAGAGAACGTGGAAGTGCCTGCACCCGCACCGCGGGCACTCCAGCCCCCGTTTCTCCTCGGGCCTCTTGGCTTCGGCCGGCTCGCCGGTCATCGTCTGCCTCGCTGAAGGTCGGACAGCTTCACCCGCTCGCGCCGGACGGTCTCCCGGATGTCCGTGCCGGGCAGAACCGCCCCTTGAACGGATGCCGCCACGGCGCAGCCAACCATGCAGTCTAGCCAATGGTTCTCGACGGCCTCCGGCCGCATCTTCCATTCGTCCACCACTCGCCCGCGCCCCTCAGTCTTGACCCGGTACTCGGCCGTCAGGTGCTCGGCCATCAACCGGTGCCCTTCCGGGTCCCGGCCGTAGAGCGAGAGACAGCCTTTGTCGCCCATGGGTACGGCCAGCCGGGCGTGAATGAAGGTCTTCCAGTAGTTCGAGTCGAAGACCACGTGCCGCACCGCCCGCCGCCCCTGCACGTTCGGGATGCGCCAGTTGAGACCGACCCGGTCGCCGCGCTTCCGGCGGTACTCGCTGAACGGGATCGACGAGGCCCCCACGAACCGCCCGTGGCTGGGCAGTAGCACCGCCGCGTGGGTGCTCTGCCGGCAGAACTGGTAGACTACGTCGGTGGACGTGCCCCAGTTGGCGTCCACCAGGCACCGCTCGATCTTGAGATGGGCCCCGTCGTCCCGCCGCCACTCCCGGCCGAGCAGCTCGCCGGCCAAGGCCTCCAGGCCGGCGTAGATCGCTCCTTCGAGCCCAGCGCCCTTCGCCGCCCACTGCAGCGTCCGCTGGGCATCCCGGAGCGTGAAGTAAGGCCGCCGCTGGTCCGGATAGGCCCCATAATCGAGGACGTAGCCGGTAAAATCGTCCTCCCATGCGACCACCGTGTAGTAGAGCAGCTTGCCCTGGACGTCCACAAAGGCGGTCAGGCGGCTCGCGCCGATGGGCACCTCGGCGCGCTTCATGCCATTGAGCTTCTGCGCAATCTGGTCGGCCGAGAGCAAACCTTCGTCCTCGGCGGCCTTTTCCGGCAGCGGCTCGTTCTGGTACTCCGCGAAGAAAGCGGCCTCGTCCTGGAGCTTGAGGTTCATGGCGTGTTGAACGGCACTGGCCTCGTCGTAGTTGAACCGCTCCGGCCAGGCGACCGCCGCGCCCTCGTCCAGGGCTGCCCGGTTGGCCTCGTAGAACGCCGTCGCTTCGCGCAGGTCTCCGTGGACCCGCAGGCTTTCGGCCCGGACCTCGGCATACCTGGCCCAGAGCTTCTCGTTCGTCGGGAAGGCGTAGACCATCTTCGTCCGCTCGCCGTTCCACTCCGGATGCTCCTCGCGGTCGAGGATGTTGTCGGCCATGTCGCCCGGGCGAATCACCGTGCAAGGCATGATCCCGGCGATCTTCTTGCCCGGGCCGGCCAAGCCCAGGACCGCGCCAGCCAAGATGCGCTCGCGGGTGTTGCACTGCGAGAGCGAGCGCGCCGATTCATCCGTCTGCGGATCGTCCAGCACCACCAGCGACGGCCGCACCGTCTTACCATCAGCCCGCTTGTACTTCATGCCGCGGATGCGCCCGGTGATACCGGCAACCTTGATGATGGCACCGGAGGCATTCGAGTCCGGCATGGTCGGCAGGACCACCTCGTTGGCCGTCCAGCCGATGTGCGTCCGCTCGCCCTGGAAGAGCTGCCCCGAGCACCGATTGGCGATCCCGTCCAGGCACCGGATGGGGTGAGCCACCTCGGGGAAGTCGGCCTCGAGGAAGTCGTTCCCGTCGAGTTCCATTTTGATGCTTTCCAGCATCTCCAGGCCGTGGACCTCCGATGCGCCGATCAGGCAGACAAAGTCCCGGTGCCCGTAGAGCACCGCCCAGAGGCAGGCGCACTCGGCGATGGAGGTCTTCCCCGACCCGCGCGGCATGGCCAGGGCGAAGAGGCCGCCCCGGAGTACCGCCTGCTCTACCTTGGCAATCACCTTCAGGTGGTCTGGCGACCAGGGTAGGTGGAAGGTCTGCGGGAAGTATGCCTGGCAGAAGAACCGGAAGTCGCCGGCGGCCTTCTCCTTCCGCTCCGGATCAACCACCGCGGGTAGCTCGCCGATGTCCCGGCCGGCCTCGGATA
>JAKLDR010000223.1 GCA_022703445.1 Planctomycetota bacterium
GCCGAACATCGCAGCCAAACCGTCAGCCTCGTTCGTCACGGGAGAATTCAATGACCCTGGGGCGGCCGCCGCTTCAGAAGATGAAGTCCGTTGAGAGGAAGCTCGACTCGCCCTCGCGGACGATGCGGCTCAAGATCTCCTTGTTGGCCGGCGTACCCTTGGCGGCAACCAGCGTGCGGATGGAGAAGACCCGCAGGGCGTCGGACAGCGACAGGGTCCCCTCGGCCGAATCCTTCCGGCCGGCGAAGGGGAAGGCGTCCGGCCCGCGCTGGCACTGGCTGTTGAGGTTAACCCGACAGACCTGGTTGACCAGCGGGTCGATCAGCCGGGCCAGCTGCTTCGGGTCATTTCCGAAGACGGCCACCTGCTGGCCGTAGTTGGAGTCGACCACGTAGCGGACCGGCTCCTCGACGTCGTCGAAGGGCGCCACCGGCACGACCGGCCCGAACTGCGCCTCGGTCCACAGGCGCATTCCCGGCTTGACCGGGTAGACCACCGCGGGGTGGAAGTAGGTGGCGTTGGCCGCGCCGCCGCCGGCGTTGAGGACCTCGGCGCCGCCGGCCTTGGCCTCGGCGATGAGCTCGGCCAGATACCCGGGCTTGCCCGGCTCGGGCAGCGGGGTGATGGAGACGCCGTCGGTCCAGGGCATGCCGAAGGCGAGCTTGTCGACGGCCGCGGCCAGCCGCTGCGTGAACTCCTTGGCCACCTTGCGGTCGACGAAGATGATCTTGATGGCCGTGCAGCGCTGGCCGTTGAAGGAGAGCGCGCCCAGCACGCACTCCGCGACGGCCAGGTCCAGGTCGGCGTCGGCCATGACGATGGCCGCGTTCTTGGCGTCGAGACCCAGGACGCAGCGCAGGCGGTGCGGCTTGGGGTGCTGGTGCTTGAGGACGTCGGCGGCCTTGCTCGAGCCGATGAAGGCCAGGCACTCGACGTCGCCGCCGGCCATCATCGGCCCGGCCACTTTGCGGCCCTCGCCGTAGACGGTGTTGACCACGCCCGGCGGGAAGGAGTCGCGGAAGGCCTCGAGCAGCGGCCGGAAGAGCAGCACGCCCATGCGCGGCGGCTTGAAGACGGCGCAGTTGCCCATGATCAGCGCGGGGATCAGCGTGGTGAAGGTCTCGTTGAGGGGGTAGTTGTAGGGGCCCATGCAGAGGACCACCCCCAGCGGAGCGCGGCGGATCTGGGCGATGATCCCCTCGACGATGCTGAAGCGCGAGGAGACCCGGTCGAGCTCCTTGAGGGCGTCGATGGTCCCGGCGATGTACTCGACGGTGCGGTCGAACTCCTTCTGGGAGTCCTTGAGGGTCTTGCCGATCTCCCACATGAGCAGGCGCACGACCTCGTCGCGCTTCTCCTTCATGCGGAAGGCGAAGGCCTCCACATGGCGGATGCGCTCGGCCACCGGCATGGTCGGCCACTGGCCCCGCCCCGAGTCGTAGGCGCGGCGCGCCGCGGCCAGGGCCTCGGCGGCCTCCTTCTCGGTCAGGAGCGGGAAGGCTCCCAGCCGTGCCGGCTCGGGCCCGCCGCCGGGGCCGCCGCGCAGGCAGACCGCCGAGCGGACCTCGCGGAGCTCGCCCGGCCAGGAGCGGATCTCCCCGCCCAGCAGATACTCGCGCTGCTCGACCGGCTTCGGCAGGCGGAAGGCCTCGGGCACGTCCGCGGGCCGCGGGAAGACGGCGGCAATGCGCTCCTGAAGTTTCGCGTCCATGAGTGGCTCCTCCTGCGGGAAGCTTAGCTGGACCGGGCGGCTCGTCAAGCCGGCACGGCTAACACCAGGGGATCTCATCCTCTCCCCTGGACCCAACACGCAACATTCAACACGCAACACCCAACACGCAATGAAGCAGCGGAAAGAGCCGATTCATTGTGCTGTCCCGCCGGCGAGGGCCTCACGCTTACAGTGCTCGTCGCTGTCCATTGACAGATTCCTCCGCCATTCACTGCATGTTGCCCTTCGACCAACTCAGGGCCCCGAGCGGAAGTGTGTCGAGGGGCGTGTTGGGTGTTGCATGTTGGGTGTTCGGCTCTGGCGCCCCGTGCCGCGAGAATGTAAAGGCCCTGAGGTTGACACTGCCCGCCGCGGGCATACCATGGCCCGCGGCAAGGGAGGAGCGCCATGAGAGCCTACGCGGTGGTCAGCGTCATCGGTCCGGACCGGCCGGGCATCGTCGACGAGGTCTCGCGCCTCGCGGCCGAGCGCCGCTGCAACATCGAGGACAGCCGCATGGCCGTCCTCGGCGGCGACTTCGCCCTGATCATGCTGCTGGCCGGCGAGAAGCCGCAGCTCGAGGCGGCCGGCGCCGATATCGGCAAATGGGGCCGCGAGCAGGCCATGAGCGTGCTCTCGCGACCGACCAGCGCCCCGGCCAAGGCCGGCAAGCCCTCCGCGGAAATCGCCATCGAGATGCCCGACCAGCCGGGGATCGTCGCCCGGGTGACCCACTTCCTGGCCGAGCGCGGCGCCAACGTCGAGAACCTCGAGACTTCGCTGCGCCCGGCGCCCTTCACCGGGACGCCGACCTTCGCCATGCAGATGGACATCCGCTCGTCGGGGCAGCTGCCGCTGGAGGAGCTCCGCAAGGCGCTCCAGGACCTGGCGCGCGACGAGGACATTCATATCACGGTGGGAAAAGCGCTCTGAAAGAATGCGGAATGATGAATGCCTTTCGACAGGCTCAAGGCCTCAGGGCCCTGAGCGAAGTCGAGGGGCTGAATGATGAAGGGGGGGCCTGGCGGCTCGCCCTGGTCATTCATCCTTCATAATTCTGCATTCTGCGTTTGCCGCGCAGCAGCACGGAACGCCTCCAGCGCTGCTGCGCTGAACAGCACGAACCGCACCCGCCGGACCGGCCCCTCCGGGTTCCCCTTCAGGAACTCGGCCACCGCCCGCAGCGCGACCGGCGCGGCCTTCTCCACGGGATAGCCGTAGACCCCGGTGCTGATCGCCGGAAAGGCGACGCTGACGAGCTTGCACTCCGCGGCGAGCTTCAGGCTCTCGGTGTGGCAGCTGGCCAGGAGCTTGGGATCGCCGGGTCTGCCCGAGTAGACCGGGCCGACAGTGTGGATGACGTGCCTGGCCGGGAGCCGGCCGCCGCCCGTGATCACCGCCTGCCCGGTCGGCAGCCGGCCACGGCTGGCAACGATCTCCCTGCACTCCTCGAGGATGACCGGACCGCCGGCCCGGTGGATGGCGCCATCCACCCCGCCACCACCCATCAGGCCGGAGTTGGCCGCGTTGACGATGGCGTCGGAGTCGTCCCTGGTTAGGTCGCCTTGGAGCAACTCTATCCGCGCGGTGCCGATCTGCAGGTGCATGATGTCCTCTCCGTGTCCGAATGCAGAATGATGAGTGCTGAAGGATGAAAGGGGCGTGCCAGGTCCGCCTGTCATTCATCATTCATAATTCAGCATTCTGCCTTCACCCCTTGGTCTGCTCCGCCACCTTCCTGGCCGCGGCCGCCGCGGCGGCCGGGTCTCCGAGGTAGTAGTGCCGGAGCGGCTTCAGATCACCGTCGAACTCGTAGACCAGCGGGATGCCCGTGGGGATGTTGAGCTCGGCGATCTCGGCGTCGGGGACGTTGTCCAGGTGCTTCACGAGCGCCCGCAGACTGTTGCCGTGCGCGGCGATGAGCACGCGCCGTCCGGCGCGAAGCTCGGGGACGATCACTGAATGCCAGTAGGGCAGGAAACGGGCCACCGTGTCCTTCAGGCTCTCGGCAAGCGGCAGCTCGCTTCCGGCCAAGCCGGCGTAGCGCGGGTCGTGGCCCGGCCAGCGCTGGTCGTCGGGCGAGAGCGCCGGCGGCGGGACGTCGTAGCTCCGGCGCCAGAGGTGGACCTGCTCCGCGCCGTACTTCGCGGCGGTCTCGGCCTTGTTGAGGCCCTGGAGCGCGCCGTAGTGGCGCTCGTTCAGGCGCCAGTCGTTCCGGACCGGGATCCACATCAGGTCGAGCTTGTCGAGGACGATCCAGAGAGTCCGGACGGCGCGCTTGAGCACCGAGGTGAAGGCCAGGTCGAAGCCGTAACCGCCCTCGCGGAGCAGCCGCGCGGCCTCCCCGGCCTCGGCGACGCCGGCCTCGGAGAGGTCCACGTCGGTCCAGCCGGTGAAACGGTTCTCGCGGTTCCAGACGCTCTCGCCGTGGCGGAGCAGGACGAGCTTGGTCATGGGCGTTCTCCCTTCCGCCTCTGGCCTCAGAATAACGGCGCGCCGCGGGAGCGCAAGTGACCGGCCGCAATCTCGCCTTGAATGTGCCCGGCCGATGCGTAAACAGGAGTCCCACAGGCCCGCGGTAGACGGGCGGAGGAGCCGAACATGCCTGACAGCGCCAGCCAGCCCAACCAGCCCAGTCAGACGCCGGCCGAGCCGGCCGGCGCGAACGCCGCACCGGCCCCGGTCCAGGCTCCGGCACCGGCTCCGGTCCAGCCCGCCGCCGCCGCCCAGCCCGGGACCGCTCCGGCGACTCCCCCCTCGGAAGGGGCCGGCAAGTACCTGGCCGCCGCCTTCAAGACCATGGCCTGGGACCCGGTCGGCCAGATGATGAATGCCTACAAGATCCTCGGCGAGAAGCGCGCCGGCGGCATGGGCGTGGCGCTGGGGGCGGGCTTCATAGTCTGCCTGCTCATCGGCGGGGCCATCTTCCGGCTGATCAGCCCGTCCACCGGCTGGAGCTGGGGCAACCTGTCGGACCTCACCGCCAAGGAGACGCTGGCCATCATCCTGGGCGGGGCGGTGATCTACGGCGGGATGGCCGTGGGCGCCCTGGTCTTCCGCACCCTCTTCAAGGACGGCGGCACCTTCAGCCAGGACCTCTTCGTCGCCGGCGTGTCGGTCTACCCGATGGCTCCCATGGTGGTCCTGTCCGGACTGACCGCCACCATCCTGAAGAGCATGGTGGCCTACGCGGCGCTCATGTTCGGCGGAGTCCTGCTGGTGGTGGTCTACTACTCGGCAGGCACGGACTTCTACGGCATGAACAAGCGGGTCTCGTCGATGATGGCCGCGATCGTGGTGATGGCCACGACGGGCATCGCCGCACTCGTCTACAACGCCATCTTCCGCTGACGGACCCTCCGAGTCCGCTCAGAACCGCACCAGCGCGCAGGCGAAGGCCGCCGCGGCCGCCAGCAGCACCAGCGGCACCACGTAGCGGTACATCTCCCCGAAGGTGGTCTTGAAGTACTCCCGGCTCAGCGCCAGGCAGAGGTGCACCGGCGTCAGGGCTATGCCCGACAGTCCGCCGGCGAAGGCCAGCATGGCCAGGCGCATGTCCGGCCCGCCGCCTTCGGTGGCGATGAGCACGGCGAGCAGCGGGAAGGTCAGCGCCACCGTCGCCGAGGTGATGCCGGTGGTCGTGCCGACGATGAACGGCAGCAGGAAGACGGTGACCGGCACCGGCAGCCCCAGGCCGGAGATGAACACCGA
>JAKLDR010000224.1 GCA_022703445.1 Planctomycetota bacterium
CGTCTTGATACCGTTTTTCAGTCTCATCAAGCTGGTATTTGAGCTCCTGTATCTCTTGATCATTCTCGCCGATCTTTTGCTGCTCCTTGTTTTCTGCATCCCATCGCTTCTTCAGTTGGTCGTGTAGGGTTTTTGCGCGGTCCAACTTGCGTTGGAGCGTAGCCAGCGTCATGTCTCTCATGCGACCAGCCATCTCAAGCCGGTTCTTCTCATGGTCCAGGGCGGCGCGCTCAAGTTCCTTGTCGAGTTCCGTCTTGAGATCGGCAAGTTCGCTGCGAGCCCGACTGACTTCCTTGGCCCCATCCGTCATCACGGAAGTGAGCTGAGCCAGTTTGAGAGAAGCGGCGTCCATCCGTTTTCTCAAGACTTGAACCATGGGGTCCCGTTCGATGGCGACCAGACGATCGGCAGGATTCTCCTCAGGCAAGATGTCGGCAATGGCCGCCGGCGCGCTTGCGGGAGCAGTGGCGGCCTGTTTCATCTGGTTCAGTTGGCTTTCCAACTGCTCGACCTCAAGCGCGGCCTTGCTCAGCTCTTGCTTGATCTGGAGGCTCCCTTCGACAATGGTCTTGCGAAGAGTCTCGAACATAGTGGGACTCGACGCTTGGTACAACTTGGCAAGTTCCTGTATCTGCTTCTGCAGCCTCTCCCGCTCCAAATTAAGGTCCTTCTTGAGCAGATCAAGCTTGTCGCGACGAGTCTTCCGCATCTCCTCCTCTTGTTCCCCTGCCCGGGCGCGATACGCAGTCAAGATGGCCTTGGCCAGCGTCTTCGCGGTTTCCGGGTTGTCTTGCGACACGCTCAACTGCACGACATAGGTCCGAGGAAGCACCGCTGCCTGCAGACCCTCGCGCACTTCCGCCATGGGGTCGTCGGCGTTCATCAGGGGCAACGCACGAACTGCGGAATCACGTAGCGTATCCCGCAGTACCCCCTCGCTGGTCATGATCTGAGCCTGGGTATTCAGGAATCCGTCGAACGCGGGCATCATCTGCGTCTGTTCGTCCGCGTAGAGGATGCGCGACAGGCTCGGTTGAACCTGGACCTGAGCCGTGGCCGTATACTTCGGCTTGACCAGTTTCCATATCGCGACGCCGGCAGGTGCGGCCAGCAGCGGCCACACCAACACGATGATTAGCCAGCGCCGTCTGACGGCCGCCAACAACTGAGTGAGCTTGATTCCGCCGCCAGCGGGAGCCGACTCCTCCGGCATTCCAAGCGGACCGCCTGCGGAGCTATCCAAGTATGGCTGTATGCCCTGAGAGTTTTGTTCTGACACGTCTGCCCCCAAGCAACACTCACACTGCCCACTGGCTTGACACCAAGCCGTGCGACCCGAGAGCATCCATCCGGTCAAGGGTCAACGGACCGCCTCGGCGCAGACCGGAAGGAGACTCCACTTCATCATCTCCATCATCGGCTCGAACCCACGTTCACCCAAGTCTCGGACGCGCAAAGAACCACTTCAAACGCTTCACCGATATTATAGGTCCTACCTGAGCCTCATTCCATACCGAACAAGGTCCGAGACGCAGGACGATCGCCGCGAAACACCTCCGTCAAGTCTTCACCTTGTCGAGCAGTGCCCGAGCTTCGTCCTGATCGGCCGCCGATAACGCCAATCGTTCCTTCGGTAGCGCGAGTAATCCCTCCAAGAGCTGGACAGCACGTGGCTTGTCGGTCGTCGACAGCGTTCGCGCGAGGTGGAATTGCGCCGATTGCCTGGTCGAGTCCTCCAAGTCGACACCAAAAGCCAAACAGCGCTCCAGGGCTTCCTTGGATTCATCGAGCTTGCCGAGTCGATACTGGATGACACCCCAGGTATCCCAGAGACTTGCCACTACAGAGTCCTTACCGCCATCCCTGATCTTATCGACGGCGGCAGCGACTCGCTTGGCTGCCTCTTGCGGCTTCTTCTGGTCTTCACACACCAGCCATGCCAGATCGTTCAGCAATCGAAGATGGCCGGGATCCAGCTTCAGGCCTTGCTCAAAAGTCGTGGCGGCCTCTTGAAGCTGGCCGACCTGATACTGAGCGAGGCCGAGCTGCGAGAACACCGCCGGATCGTCGGGATGCCGCTCGACCAGCATGGCCATGAACTCAACCCCGGTCTTCGCGGCACCCGGGTCTTTCGACTGCAACAGTGTCGCCCCCACCCTCACGACCAGATCGTCATCTCCGGCATTTCGAGCCACACACTCCCGAGCCAATGCCACAAAAGGCTCCCACAGCTCCTGACTGCCGAGCAGTTCGAGCCGGGCCTGGTCGACAGCCAGTTGTCGCGCCTTGTCGGAGGCGACGAGCGCCTCGGCCTCCTTGATGGTCACCTCGGCGGAGGCGTAGTCTTTGATCCCGATCTGAGCCTGAGCCAATGTCAGGCGAGCTGCGAAGGAGTCCTTCGCGTCGACACGCGAGAGATAGCGGGTCAAGACGTTGACGGCCTCTTTCGTCTGTTCGGAACGGCCCAAGCTCCGCGCGCAGGCGATCGCGGCCCTCTCGTTACTCGGCTCCAGGTCAAGGGCAGCCCGAGCCGCCAACAGCGCCCGGTTCGGACTCTCCGCCATCAGTAGCTCGCTCTGCATCAGGAGCAACCGGGCGTCCTGCGAATTCGCGACAAGACCGCGGTCGAGATAGTCCAAGGCCCGGGCGCGTTCCTGCCGAGCCCGAGGCAGATCCCTGTCCGCCACGGCCTGCTCCATGGCCAGCAAGGTCACCTTTGCCAGAAGGTAGAACGCCTGAGTCGACTTCGGGTTCTTCGCCAAAACCTGATTGCAGATGTCCTCGCAGGCCTTGATCTGCCCCTTGTCATCCGACGCCAACAACGCCTCGACCCGCATGAGGAGGAACTGCTCATCGTCCGGTCGTTCCTTCAACAGCGCATCGAGCAGAAGCCGCCCTTTCTCTTGCTCAGCCTTGTCTCCCGAAGACAGCCTCACCTCGGCCAATGCCCCCCGAAGCCGATAGGAGTCGGGCGCCAATCCGCATCCGGCCTCCCAACTCTCCACCGCCTGCTGAGGCTGCCCATGCCGGTAATACAGCTGCCCCAATGCCAAGTAACCCTCTTCCACTTTGCCTTCGAGCCCTGCCATCTGTTTGAGATCCGCCGCAGCCGCCACGAGGTCTCCTTGAGCCTCGTAAACACGGGATCGCATTCGAAGCGTCTCGGCAGAGGGCTTCTTGGTGATGCTCTGCCCGCACAATTCGATGGCTTCCTTGAACTCGGACTGGTCAACATGAAACTGAACCCGGGCGGCCAGCGCGTCCGGGGCATCGGGGGCAATCTCAGCCGCCTCGGCAAGCAACTTCCGAGCCCGCTCCTTGCCTTCGGGAGAGCGGGCAAGCCACATGGCGAGTTGTAGCCGGGCGGTATAGTTCTCCGCGTCCTTCACCTGTTCCTCAAGCAAAGTGACGGCCGCTCCGGCATCGCCCCGCCGGACGGCCTGCTGAATTCGAAGCTGCTGAATGAACCGCTCAAGATCCGGATTCCCAGCGACTTCCTTCGGTAGACCGGCAAGGACCTGATCGACCTCCATCCATCGCCCCAGCTTGCTCGCGACCCGAAGCAATCGAAATGCGAGCCCGTCGTTGCCAGGGTTGAGGGCGACGGCCTTGCGGTAGACTTCGAGAGCGCGTTCCCACTCTTCTCCCTTTTCGTGGTAGAGGCCGAGAACCAGCGAGGCCTCACTGAACTCCGGGTCCTTGGCGAGGCATTCGCTGAGATTGGCCACGATTTCCTTGCCGTGTTTCTGCCAATCCGCACTATCGATCCACGACACCGCCTGCCAATACCGCCAGTTCAGGCCGGACTGCCCTTCAGCTTTCTTTAGCCGCTCGATCAACACGGTGAATTGCTGTGGATCAGGCTTCAGGGCAAGTAGTTTGCCCATCACCGCGACGTTAGTGGGATCGTCCTCGACGACACGAGCCAGCAACTGCCGAGCTTCTTCTGGATGCTGCTGGCGAACCAGCCAATCCGCCATTTGGCTGCGAATCATGGTTCGCTCTGAGCCGCCGGCTTGCTCGGCAGCGGCCGTGAACGTCTTGCGAGCCATCTCCTGATCGCCTTGCTGGGCGTACACTTCGGCCAACATGGTTTGCAGGGATGGAACCTGAGCCTTGTCAATCGACGCGATGGCCGCCGTGCATTCCTCGATCGCCTCCTTGAACTTGCCGGCTTCAACATAGACGGCGATCAAGGCCCGGGTAGTCAGGACTTTCTCTCCAAGCTCCTCCCGCGCCGACTTGAGTATCTTGATCGCCGCTTCCAGGTCTCCCTTGTAGTACGTCAACCGCGCCAACTGGATGCGAAAGTCCACGTCCTTGGGAGCAGCGGCGCTCAATTCACTGACTCTCCCATAGAGGGCTTCGATCTGCTTGGCGTCGGGCTTGGCACCGCCTGGCCGCGCCATCAGGCCTCCGATATGAAAGGCTCTGAGCACGGCCGCCCGAGCCGCCAAGGGACTCCTTCTCGCCTCAAACGAAGCCCTTGCGGCTTCTTCCCATCGGCCGAGGTCGGCATACAGCCGAGATAACTCCATCTGCCCTGTTGCCGCGGCCCCACCACCGGAAGTCGAACGCCGCACGAACTCCTTGTAGGGAGATATGGCTCGCCGCGGGTTTCCCCCAGCGGCATAGGCCCGTCCGAGCCACAGGTATGCCCTCGTCAGCCGAGGATCCTCCGGCGCCAGCTTCACGGCCTCCTCCAGTTTCGACGTCGCGTCGGCCATGTTGTTGTCCGCGAATGCGACCACGCCTTCTAGATAGCGAAGGACCTCCGCCGGCGCCTCCGGAGTTCTCGCCTCTTCCAGCCGGGCACGAGCGTCCTTCGGCCGTTTGCTGATGGAGTACAATTCAACAGCCGGTGCGAGCAGATCGTACCGCCGCTCGCCCAACGGCAGCTTGAACGCTCGATCCAACACCGCCGCTCCTCCATCGCCGTCATTCAGGTCGATGGCCAACACGGAGCGCGCAAGGTAGACATCAACTTCGTTCGGAGCGACGGATTCCGCCCGGTTGAACTGGGTGACAGACTCCTCGACCTTGCCAACCTCTAGGCATAGGTAGCCAATCTGAACCAGATCCTCCCAGTTGCTCGAGTCTGACTTGATTGCCTCCGCCAGATCTTCCTCCGCACGTCGGCGCATCTCGGCGGTTTGCTGCGGTTCCTTCAATTCGGCGTATGTTCTGGCTAACCTGAGCAGGTGCGAAGCTCGCGCAATTCGAACACCCGCGGTCCTGGGGCTCCGGTTCACAGCGTCATCCAGTAGCGCGGTGCACGCTTCCCAAGTCCTGCGTTGTTCCTCGATCGACTCCGCACCGGCCGGCAC
>JAKLDR010000225.1 GCA_022703445.1 Planctomycetota bacterium
TAGTCGTAGGTCAGCGAACGCACCCCGGGCCGGGCCGGACGCCATCCGGAGAGCTCCGGGTGCCCGGGCTTGAGCTTCTCCACCTCTTCGGAGATGTCCAGGATGCAGGCCCGGGCCAGCTCCAGGCTGTCCGCGGAACCCTGAACCTGGTCCAGGTGCGTGGGCGCCGGACGCGCGCAGCCGGCCAGGGCCAGGCTGAGGGCCGCCACCGGGAGGACGCCGCGGCGCACTCTGGGAAGGCCCCTACAGACCCGCCTCGGCCAGAAGCTCCGGCCCCAGCGCGGTCTTCTGGATGGCGAAGAGCTTCTCGATGCCGCCGCGGGCGAGCGCAAGCATCGCGCCGAGTTCGGCGTCATCGAAGGTGCCCTTCTCGCCGGTGCCCTGGACCTCGACGAAACGGCCCTCGGAGGTCATGACCACGTTCATGTCCACCTCGGCGTCGACGTCCTCGGCATAGGCGAGGTCGAGCGTCGCCTTGCCGTGGACCAGCCCCACGCTGACCGCTCCGACGAGGCTCTTGAGCGGCACGCCGGGGATGAGCTTCTTGCGCTTCATCCAGACCAGGGCCTCGATCACCGCCACCATGGCGCCGTTGACCGCCGCGGTGCGGGTGCCGCCGTCGGCCTGGAGCACGTCGCAGTCGACCGCGATGGTCCGCTCGCCGAGGTAGTCGGCCTCCACCGAGGCACGCAGGGCCCGGCCCAGCAGGCGCGATATCTCGAGCGAACGTCCGTCGGGCTTGCCGCGGCGGCTCTCGCGGGGGCGGCGGTCCTTGGTGGACCGCGGGAGCATGTCGTATTCGGCGGTGACCCAGCCCCGGCCCCGGCCGGTCAGGAAGGCCGGCACCTCGTGAAGCACCGAGGCGGTGCACAGGACGCGCGTGGCGCCAGCCTCGACCAGCGCCGAACCCTCCGCGTGGACGTTGACACCGCGGGCGATCTTCCACTCGCGCAGTTCGGTCGGTGCTTTCAAGGCCTTCTCCATCGCTCCCCACGGACGACTGGGAATCGGGAACCGGGAATCGGCAACTGCCGTCTCAGGTTGGCCAGCGCGGCTCCACCGGGCGGGCGCCCTCGCTGGCGCTGGCCGCCTCCGACTCGAGGATCTTCACGAAGACCTCGACGATCCGCGGGTCGAACTGCGAGCCCGCGCAGCGGCGCAGCTCGCGGATGGCCTCGCCCTTGTCCATCGGGTCGTGGTAGGAGCGCTGGCTGGTCATGGCGTCGTAGGCGTCGGCCACCTGGAGGATGCGCGCGCCGAGCGGGATCTCCTCGCCCTTCAGGCCCGAGGGGTAGCCGTGGCCGTTGTAGTACTCGTGGTGGTGGCGGATGTCGGCGATCACCGAGCTCAGGTCCTCGATGGGCTCGAGGATGGTCGCGGCGATAACCGGGTGGCGCTTGACCGCGTCGAACTCCTTGTCGGTGAGGTGCCCGACCTTGTTGAGCACGCCCTCCTTGACGCCGATCTTGCCGAAGTCGTGGAGGATGCCCGCGGTCTGGATCATCTCCACTTCCTGCGGGCTGTAGCCCATGGCCTTGGCGATCTTGCGGGCGAACTTGGCCACGTTCTCGGAGTGGAACTTGGTGTAGGGGTCCTTGGCCTCCAGCACCTTGGCCATCACCTGGAGCACGTTCAGGAAGAGCCGGGTGTTGCGCCGCTCCATGCGGCGCAGCTGTTCCTCCAGGTAGTAGCGGGACAGGATCTTCTCGACCTTGAGGAAGAGGATGTCGCCGTCGAAAGGCTTGACGATGTAGTCGTCGGCGCCCTCCTCGAGGAGCCGCAGCTGGCTCTCGCGCTCGCTGCGCGCCGTGACCACTATCACCGGGATGTGGTAGTTCTTCTTGATGCGGTGGAGGACCTCCTCGCCGGAGGCCCCCGGGAGCATCAGGTCCAGGAGCACCATGGAGAAGGGCGCGCCGGCGGTGCGGGCGTCGCCCAGGGCCTTGAGCGCGGCCTCGCCGCTGGCCACGCCCTCGACGCGGGTGAACCCCTCGAACTCGAACTTGCGCGAGACCAGCGCCAGCGCGTCCTCGTCGTCCTCGACGACGAGGAGCTTCATCTTGCGGAGTTCGCGTTCGATCTCGGCCACAGTGGCTCCAGTTTACCCGCCGGCGGCGAACTTTTCCAGGCAGTCGCCGTAGATGTCCAGTCCCTCGTCGAGGATCCTCCGGCCGATGTTCATGGCCGGCGCAAAGCGCATGACCGTGTCGTGGGTGCAGTTGACGAGCAGCCCCGCGGCCAGACAGCGCTCGGCAAGCGCCGCGCCCGGGCGGGACAGTTCCATCCCGACCATCAGGCCCTTGCCGCGGATCTCGCGGACGAGCCCGGGGTGCCGGGCCGACATGGCCTGGAGGCGCTTGACCAGGTAGGCGCCGGTCTTGCGCGCGTTTTCGAGCAGCCCGTCCCGGGCGATGGCCTCGAAGACGGCGACGCCCGCCGCGGCGGCCAGGGGGTTGCCCCCGAAGGTGCTGGCGTGCGTTCCGGGGACCAGGAACTTCGCGACCTCCGGCCGGGCACAGATTGCGCCTATGGCCGTCCCGCCGCCCAGGGCCTTGGCCATGGTCATGATGTCCGGGGTGATCCCGTAGTGCTGGTGGGCGAACCACTTGCCGGTGCGGCCCACGCCGGTCTGGACCTCGTCGAGGATCAGGAGCGCCCCGGTGCGGTCGCACAGCGCGCGCAGCGCCTTCATGTACTCCGGGGCCGCGACGTTGACCCCGCCCTCGCCCTGGATGGGCTCGAGGATGATCCCGGCGGTCTCCCGGCCGACCAGCTTCCTCACCGCGCCCAGGTCGTTGAAGGGCGCGTAGCTGAAGCCGGGCACCAGCGGCTTGAAACCCTGGTGGTACTTGGGCTGTCCCGTGGCGGTGATCGCCGCGAAGGTCCGGCCGTGGAAGCTGTTCAGCATCGAGACGAACTTCCAGCGCCTGCCGCCGCTGGCCAGCCGCGCGAGCTTGACCGCCGCCTCCATGGCCTCGGCGCCGGAGTTGCAGAAGAAGCTCTGCCCGCCGAATCCGCGCCTGGCGATCTGCTCGGCCAGAAGCGCCTGCGGCTCGTTGTAGAAGTTGTTGGCGACGTGGATGAGCTTCCCGGCCTGGTCGCGCAGGGCCCTGACCACCGCCGGGTGGCAGTGGCCGAGCCCGGAGACCGCCCAGCCCGGGAAGAGGTCGATGTAGCGCCTGCCGTCGGCGTCCCAGACTTCCGAGCCCCGGCCGCGGACCACGACCACGCCCAGGCGCCTGTAGTTGGAGATGACGTGCCGGCGGAACAGGGCGAGCGTCCTGGCCGTCTTCACGCCACGATCTCCGTGCCCACGCCGCGGGTGGTGAAGATCTCCAGCAGCAGGCTGTGCGGGATGAGGCCGCTGATCATGTGCACCTTGGCCACCCCCGCGGCGATGGAGGCCAGCCCGGCCTCGACCTTGGGGAGCATCCCGCCGGATATGACCTTGTCGGTGATTAGCTTCCGGACGTCCTCGGCGCGGACGGTGCTGACCAGCGAGTCCGGGTCCTTCACATCCCGGAGGATGCCCGGCACGTTGGACATGAACACGCACTTGGAGGCGCCCAGGAGCGCGGCCAGCCTGGCGGCGGCCAGGTCCGCGTTGACGTTGTAGAGCGTCCCGTCCTCGCCGCGGGCGATGGGCGCGACCACCGGGATGATGTCGCCGGCGAGCAACCGTTCGGCCAGCGGCTTGTTGACGTCGGTGACCTCGCCGACCAGGCCCAGGTCCTTGCCAGCGCGCTTCCTGCCCCGGAGGAAGTCGGAGTCGCGGCCGTTGACGGCGATGCCCACCCCGCCGGCCGAACGGATCCGCCGGACCACGTCGTTGGAAAGGTCGTCGATCAGCGCCTTCATGGCTATCTGCAGCGTCGGCTCGTCGGTGTAGCGCTGGCCATCGACGAACTTGGGTGCCAGGCCCGCAGCCTCCATGGCCGCGGTGATCTTGGGCCCGCCGCCGTGGACCAGCACCGGGCGCATCCCGACCTGCTCCATGAAGCAGACGTCGTGGACCACCGAGTGCAGCACCTTGGCGTCGGTCATGGCGCTGCCGCCGAGTTTCACGACGATGATCTTCTGGTGGAAGCTCTTGATGTAGGGCAGCGCCTCGATGAGCACCGCGGCCTTCTCAATGGCCTTGTCCATCATGGGTGACGGCTCCCCCCGCTGCCGGGCCATCCGCCGGGCCCTGGCAGACGGGATGGTAACTGCCGGCAGGGCAGTGTCAAGAACACCGCCCCGGGAGCGCGGGGGCAGCAGCTTCTCAGCGCCGCCGCCCAGCTACAGCTTGCGCCCCAGCGCCTCCTCGTAGATGGCCAGTACGTTCTCGAGCGGCGTGTCCGGCTGGATGCAGTGGGCCGGCGAGAAGATGTAGCCGCCGCCTTTGGCGATGACGTCGAGCCGGTGGCGGGCCTCGCGGCGGCAGTCGGCGACCGTGCCGTGGGGCAGGGTCTGCTGGGTGGAGATCAGGCCGCAGAAGGCCAGCTTGCCCTTGCAGGCCGCGCGGATCTTCTCGGGTTTCATGCCGGCGGGCTCGGGCTGCATGGCGTCGAGGATGTCCAGGCCCATCTCGATGAAGGTGGGCATGATCTCGTGGGTGTCGCCGCAGGAGTGCATCATGGCCTTGGCGCCGAACTCGTGGGCCAGGTCGTAGAACTTCTTCAGGCGCGGCCGGAAGACCTCGTCGAAGTCGGTCGGCGAGACCATCCGGCCGTTCTGGTTGCCGGTGTCCTCGCCGAGGCAGAGGATGTCGACCTTGCCCTTGGCCGCCTCCAGGCTCTTCCTCAGGTGCGCGTAGCAGAAGTTCACCCGGTGGTCGATAATGGCCAGGCCGACCTCGTCGCGCAGGGCGATGTCCATCAGCACCTGCTCCATGCCCCGGCCGCGGGAGACGCCGTTGACTATGTCCGGGTCCCCGGCGCCGCCCAGGCAGATGGCGAAGTCCTTGAGGCGCTCGCACTGCTCGGGGATGGTCGAGTAGTCGTAGTCCGCCGTGCTCGGCCAGGGGTAGCGCTCGACGTCGTCCATGGTCTTGAGCTCGGCCAGCGGATGGTAGACGGCCTCGTCGTAGGTGCCGGTCTCGCCGTGGGTCACCCGGCGGTAGCCGGCGCCCCAGATGTCGAAGGTGAGGTCGCCCTCCGGCGCGCGGACCGGCTTGACCCGCTTCGCGCCGATGCCGCGGAAGTCGACGCCCAGGCTCTCGTAGACGTTCCGGCCCCCGAAGTGCTTCTTGAGCTTCTCGTGCATCTCGGGGGTCAGGTAGACCTGGATCGGGACGCGGTCCGGCTCCTGCCAATTGAGAGAGGTCTTGACGCGC
>JAKLDR010000226.1 GCA_022703445.1 Planctomycetota bacterium
TAGGCGATCTGCCCGTCGCGTCCGACCACCCAGACCGAGCGGGCCAGGAGGCCGTTCTCCCTGATGAGCACGCCCCAGCCCAGCCCGAAGCTGCGGGAGACGTGGTCGCTCAGGACCTTGATGCCGCCGATCTTCTCAGCCGCGCAGAAGCGGGCCTGGGCGAAGGGCAGGTCCTGGCTGATGGTCATGACCACCACGTCCTTGGGGAGCTTGGTGGCCTCCTCATTGAAGCGCTTGGTCTGGATCGAGCAGACCGGTGTGTCCAGGCTGGGCACAGCACTGATCAGCAGGACCTTCCCGGCGAAGTCCGAGGATCTGACCGGTTTGAACTCGCCATCCACGACCTCAAAGGCCGGGGCCGGCTGCCCCGCCTTCAGCTCCGGACCGAGCAAGGTCAGGGGATTGCCGCGCACGGTCACCACGCCTTTTCTCTCCACGGGATTGTTCATGACACCGGACTCCTTTTCAGCATCCGAGCGGCACCCGGCCGCGATCCCAAAAAACATTGCCAGGTACACAAACCCTGGCATTATGCTCTTCATTGACCGGCCTCCTTCAACTCACTTTCCCAACTCGGCAGTTCAGGCGGATATTCCGGAAGAGCCTCCTCGAGGTCGAAAGGGCGTTGTGCACTAACCATAAACACCCTCCAGCCTTGTTGCTGGCTGTTGGCTGTGGGGTGTTGGCTGCTGGATGTTGCGTGTTCGTGCCCCTGGTCTTCCTAGCGCACCGTCCATCCTCCGTCGACCACCAGATTCTGTCCGGTGATGAAGCTGGAGGCATCCGAGGCGAGGAAGAGCACCGCGCCGCCGATTTCTTCCGGGCGCCCGGTGCGGCCGAGCAGGCAGCGTTCCGCAAGGCGCTTCATGAACTTGCGGTCCGAGGCGCTCTTGCCATGCGGGAAGGGCCCGGGGCTGACGGCGTTGACGCGCACGCCGCGTAGCGCCAGGTAGGCGGCGAGATACCGGGTCATCTGGATCATGCCGGCCTTGGCCTCCCCGTAGCCGGGCGGCGACATGTAGGGCGTGCCCTCGTAGGTCGCCGGGTCGGGTGAGACCAGGGCGTACATGGTGGAAATGTTCACGATGCTCGCCGCCGGTGACTTCTCGATGAGCGGCAGCGCGGCGTTGGCCACCCGGAAGGCGCTGGTCAGGCAGCCGTCGAGGGTCCTGGTGTACTCGGTGGGTGTCAGCTCGCCCAGGCGCTTGGGGACGCAGGCGTAGGCGTTATTTACGACGATGTCCAGCCGCCCGGCCCGGCGCTTCACCTCGGCGAGTGCGCGCTTGACCGATGCGTCGGAGGTCACGTCCATCCGGACGGTAAGCGCCCGGAGGCCATCGGCCTCGAGCCGCGCGGCGAGTCTGCGGCACTCGGCCAAGTTGCGCGAGGCGATCACGGCAGTAGCGCCGGCTTCGGCCAGCGCCCGGGATATGGCTGTCCCCAGGTGCCCGGCGCCGCCGGTCACCAGGGCGACGCGGCCGGAGAGACAGAATAGGTCGCGGATGGGCTTGGGCATGGGTGGGGCCTCCTCAGCGCTAACGGCGCTACCCTGAAATATGAGCGACGTCTGCTCGGATTTCAAGGTCGCTGCCGGCGGTAGCCGGATCTTCACTTTCCCACTGGCGGGCACGCCGCCCGGGCCAGGTTCGGTCGTCAGCCAATAGAACGGTCTCCGCCAGCAGGCACATGCCCTCACCCTGGCTGCCCGCCGCCGCGCGGGGGCGGGCCGGGTCGGACGAAGCGCTTCCAGATGTAGTAGAGCGAGCCGATGGACTGGGCCAGGCCCAGCCCGGCGCCGATCAGCGCGGCGCGGCCGGCGTCGATCCCCAGAAGCATGAACCCGAGGCAGAAGGCCACGCCCGCCAGCAGCAGGCCGAAGAGCAGGGTGATCCACAGGGTCAGCGGCTCGATGCCGAGGAACCGCACGGCTACGCCCGCACGGTCTCGCGTCGCCCGCCTTTTGCTGAGTTCAGCGCCGCCCAGCAGACCCGCTGGACGTGGAGCGCGTCGGCTAGGTTCGTTCGGACCGGTTCGTGCCCCTCGATGGCGGCCAGGAAGTTGCGGGCCTGGGCCACGAAGGGTTCGTCGAAGTCGGCCGGCGAGCGCCTGGCTTGCCAGGCGGAGCCGTCGCCACCGGTCCGGGCCAGCTCGAAACACCCGTCCTCGAAGAGCGTGCGGTAGCGCAGATGGCCCTTGGGACCGATGAGCTCGAACTCTGTCTTCCGGCGTGGCTGGCAGGCCGAAGCCCAGACCTCGGCCATGGCCCCGGATCGGAATCCCAGGAGCAGCACGGCAGTGTCCTCGGTCCGGATGCCCGTGAGCCCGCCACGTCCGATCTCGGCCTGAACCGACTCAACCGGCCCCAGGACCCAGGTCAGCCAGGCCACGGCATGGCTGGCTATGTCCAGGACCGCGCCTCCGCCGGTTCCGGGTAGTGCGAAGTAGTTCGTGCGGTAGTCCCTGCGATAACGGGAGTAGTCGTAGGCCAGTGTCACGCGGGCCAGGAGGGGAGGGCCGACGCGCCCGGCCTCGGCCTGGCGGGCCATCTCGGCCAGGAGCGGGTAGTTCCGGTAGGTGAAGGCCACCCCGAGTTTGAGCCCGCGGCGCCTGGCGGCGGCGGCCAGGGCGGCGGCGGCCCGCGCCTCGCCGGGACGGACGCACAGGGGTTTCTCGACCAGCACGTGGCAGCCGGCCTCCAGCAGTCTGCGGGTCTGCTGGATGTGGAAGTTCGCTGGCGTGGCCACCACCGCGGCGTCGAAGCGCGACAGGTCGATGCGGCTGAAATCCGGATGAACCGTGACCAGTGGATACCTCTCGAGGAGCTCAACCGCCCGCTCCCGCCGCGGCTCGCAGAGTTCGACTTCCAGATCTGGGACGGCCCGGAGGAAGCACCGGATGTGACGTTCGCCTATGCTCCCGCCTCCGACGGTCAGCAGCCGTCGGACGCCGTTCACGACCTGGCTTTCTTGCCCAGCTTGCGCTGCAGCTGGAACATGTTGGCCAGGAGCAGGCTGCGGGTGACCTCGTCCAGCGGGACGAACTCGACGTGGATGTTGTAGAGGCGGTTGCGGACCGTCTCCAGGGGGGTGGCCCCCACGACCCGTCCCAGGATCTCGAGTTCCTCGGTGGGGTCGTCGCCGTCGTCGCCGAAGATCGGGATGAGCACGCCGGCGTACTGGCCGCGGCGGAACTCGGCCTCGCTGCGCAGGCACACCCCGCCGAGCGAGAAGTCCCGGATCAGGCCGGTGAACAGCTGTTCGTGGCGGGCCATGCCGTACTTCTCCGGCGGGATCGGCGGCGGGGTGCCGTCGCCCGGCGTGGCGGGCTCCGGGAAGCGGATCCGGTAGAAGCGGACTTCCACCTCCATGCTCATGCGCATCCAGTTGCGCAGCTGGTGGCGTTCCAGTCGCTCGGTGTGCCAGAGGTGCGCGGCGGCCGCGCGGCCTTCCCGGAGGCTGGCCACGCCGGTCTCGAAGCGGTAGCCGCCGTCGTTCTTGACGGCCAGGTAGGCCACCAGCTTGTCCCCGCGGACCAGCTGGGTGGGGACGCCCTTCTGCGTCGGGATGGAGATGGTCAGGGAGCTGTCACTGACGGTCAGTACCTGGGACTCGAAGGTCCCGGGCTTGCCGGCCAGCTCGATCCGCAGATGCTGGCCGGGTTCGAGGTCCAGCGTGCTGTGGATGCGGGTCTTGGCCATGGCTTCGCCGAAGAAGAGCTTCTCGCGGATGTTGATGTAGGCGTTGGCCAGCTGCAGGCGCTCTTCGAAGGGGCGCCCGCCGCTCTCGATGCGCTGGAGCTCGGCCTCCACCGCGCCGTCGAAGAAGTTGAGACTGGTCACCAGCAGGTGCGGTCGGTCGGGCACGGCCTGCTGCTGGAGTTCGCGCAGGTGGGTGACCTCCTCCTTGCTGAGCGCCCGGTCGCGGCACATGCGCCGGAACAGCTCCCAGCGCTCCTCCAGGATGCGCTGACGGGTGCGTCGGTCAAAGAAGAGATAGGCCAGGATGAAGGCCACCACCACGACCAGGGCTCCAACCACCACCCAGCCGATGTTGCCCAGCTGGTTCTGCATCCAGAAGCCCTGGTCTCCCGACGTGTCCGGCAAGCTAGGTCCTTTCTCCTCAGCCCTTCCAGGTGGGGCTCATCTTGCGCAACCTGTCGACGATGGGGGGGAAGACCTCCAGGAAGCGGTCAACCTCTTCTTCCGTGGATGCGCGTCCGAACGAGAGCCGCAGGCTGCCGTGGGCCCGCTCGGCGGGGATGCCCATGGCCAGCAGGACATGAGAGGGGTCCAGCGACCCGGAGGTACAGGCCGATCCGGAGGCCGTGGCGATGCCCTCGGCGTCCAGGGCCAGCACCATGGCCTCGCCCTCGATCCCCGCCACCAGCATGGTGACCAGGCCCGGGAGCCGCTCTGAGGGGTGTCCTACGAACTCGAAGGCCTCCAGGCGCCCGGTGAGTCCGGAGCGGACGCGGTCGGCCAGAGCCGATATCCTCCTGGTCTCGGCATCGCGCTCGGTCATGGCGATCTTGGCTGCTGCGCCGAGGCCGACGATGCCCGCGACGTTGGATGTGCCCGCGCGCCGGCCGCGCTCCTGGCCGCCGCCGTGCATGAAGGGGTTGAGCTTGACGCCCTTCCGGATGTAGAGCGCGCCGACGCCCTTGGGCCCGTGGAATTTGTGGGCGGAGAGCGAGAGCAGGTCCGCTCCCAGCTCCGCCACGGTGAACTTGAGCTTGCCGACGCTCTGCACCGCATCGGTGTGGAAGAGCGCCCCGGCGGCGTGGGCCACGTCGGCGATCTCCCGGACCGGGTTGACCGTGCCGACCTCGTTGTTGGCGTGCATCACCGAGACCAGCTTGGTGTTGGGCCGCAGGGCCTTTCTTACGTCGGCCGGGTCGACCCGACCATGGCGGTCGACCGGCACGTAGGTGACCTCCGCGCCGATGGTCTCCAGGAACTTGCAGGGTTCGATCACCGCGTGGTGCTCGGCGGTGCTGGTGATGATGTGCGGGCGGCTGCCCTTGCCGCCGGCGCAGGCGCATGAGACACAGCCCACGCCCTTCAGCGCCCAGTTGTCGCTCTCCGTGCCGCCGGAAGTGAAGAACACCTCCTCGGGTCGGGCGCCCAACAGCGCGGCCAGGGACGCCCGGGCGTCCTCCAGGGCCTGGCGGGATTCGCCGCCGAGCTCGTAGAGGGTTGCGGAGTTGCCGTACTTCTCAGAGAAGTACGGCACCATGGCCTCGCGTACCTCCGGGGCCACCGGAGTGGTGGCCGCGTGGTCGAAGTAG
>JAKLDR010000227.1 GCA_022703445.1 Planctomycetota bacterium
CCGACGACTGCGACCTGCTGGTCGTCTGCGGTCCCAAGCTGGCCTTCCAGCCCAAGGAGCTCGAGATGCTCCGGGACTACGTGGTCGGCCGCAAGGGCCGGCTGCTGGTCTGTCTGGACGAATACCGCCCGGAGGCCGAACTGGGCCTGGAGGCCTTCCTGGCCGAGTTCGGCGTGGCCGTCGGACGCGACAAGGTGATCGAGTCCGATCGCCGGCAGCGCAGCGGCCAGATGACCATGGCGGTGGAGTTCGGCTTCCATCCGGCGGTGAACCGGCTGCGCGAGGGCCGGCTCCCGGTGGTCTTCGGCCCGGCCCGCACCGTCCGGCGGATCGACGACTACCGCGGTGACTGGAACGTCGACCCGCTGGTCTCCGGCAGCGAGGGCAGCTACGGCGAGACCGACCTGGACACCTACTACGGCCGCGGTCAGGCCTCGTTCCAGGAGGGTGCCGATTCGCCCAGGCCGGCCGGCTACGCGGTGGCCAGCTGGGCCGGCCAGGCGCCCATGCCCGGCGGCCGCATGCAGAAGGAACTCGGCCGGGTGGTGGTCTTCGGCGACTCCAACTGGTGTTCCAACCAGCTGTTCCGGGCCTACGGCAACGAGAGCCTGTTCTCCGGCACGATCAAGTGGATGCTCGGCCAGGACAAGCGCATCGCCATCGAGCCCAAGAAGTCCGACGCCCAGGGGTTCACGTTGCTGCCCGCCCACCGTTACATGACCTGGTTCGCGGCCGGCGCCGCCGTCGTCCTGCTCATGCTGGTCGCCGGCCTGACTGCCTGGATCCGCAGGAGGTAGCACGGATGCGCTGGAAAGCCGCAATCGCGATGGTGGTGCTGGCGGGTCTCGCCGTTCTGCTGCTCTGGCAGGGCGGCGGGTCCGACGACGACGGCGCGGGCCGCGCCCGGAAGATCTTCCAGGCCTTCAAGGCCGACCAGGTCGAGGACATCAGCCTGGAGCGCGCCGAGGCCGGCAAAGGCACGGTGGTGCTGGCCAACCGCGACGGACAGTGGCGCATGGAGAAACCGGTGGGCTGCAAGGCCAACAACTACAACGTCTCCGGCCTGACCAGCGCCATCGCCGACTGCGAGCCCGAGAAGAACTCCGAGGTGCTCAAGCCGGCCAAGGGCGAGAAGCTGGACCCGGCCAGGTTCGGGCTGGACAAGCCGGCCGCCGAGGTCACGGTCCGCATGAAGGACGCGGCCAAGACCGTCTTGCGCTTCCAGCTGGGCGGCAAGGCCCCCATGGGCGAGGGCGCGCGCTACCTCAAGAACGCCGACGGGGAGGCCGTCTACATCGTCGGCAAGCGCCTGGGCGAGGAACTGCTGCGGGCCGCCGACGAGTTCCGCGACCGCAAGCTCTTCGAGATCTCCGCCGGCGACGTCGATGCCCTGGAACTGGACGTCGGCAAGGGGCTGATCGCGGCGCGCGCCGCCGGCGACAAGTGGCGGCTGGCCTCGCCGGTGTCCGACCGCGGCAACCGGGTCAAGATCGAGGGGCTGCGCGACAAGCTGCTGGAGCAGGACCTGGACGAGTTCGACCACGACCCGATCGATGCGGCCAAGCAGGGCTTCGACAAGCCCTCCATGCGCCTGGTGCTGAGCTCCGAAAAGGCCGGCAAGCGCCAGGAGGTGCTGGTCGGCAAGGTCGTGGAGGGCCACCCGCACATGGCCTACGCCCGGCGCGCTGACCTGCCCTTCCTGTACCGCGTCAAGCGCAAGACTCTTGAGGAGCTGCAGCCGACGGTCAACGACCTGCGCGACAGCTACCTGGAGACCTTCTCGGCCGAGAAGCTCGTCGCCGTGTCGGCCGTGCCCGCCTCCGGGCGGGAGGTCTCCGTGGAGCGCGACGGCGAGAACTGGCGGCTGACGAAGCCGGCGGCGGCCGCCGCCGACCGCCAGGCCTGCGACGATATGGCCAACCGGCTCAGCGGCATCGAGATCAAGGCCTTCGTCGAGGATGCGCCCAAGGACCTCGCCGCCTACGGGCTGGCCAAGCCGGAGCTCTCCGTGGCCCTGCGCCTCCAGGCCGAAGCTCCGGCCGAAGAGAAGAAGGACGAGGCCAAGGACAAGGACGCCAAGAAGGACGGGCAGAAGCCGGAGGAGAAGAAGGCTGCGGAGGGCAAGGCGCTCGACGCCCTGCTCTTCGGGAACGTCTGCCCGGCCGGCGTGGTGGCCGGGGCCGACGCCGGCGCCCGCTTCCGCTACGCCAAGCGCGCGGCCGACCCGGTGGTCTTCGCCGTGCCCGCCGACGCCGCCGACCGCCTGCTGGCCGGGCCGCTGGCCTTCCGCGACCGGACCGTCCTGAAGATCGCCGCCAAGGACAAGGCCTCGCGCCTGAGCGTGGTTCGCGGGGAGCTCCGGTACGCGGCCGAGCGCAAGGACGGCAAGTGGATGCTGACCTCACCGGTGGGCGAGGAGGCCGACTCGGGCGCCGCCGGGCGGCTGGTCGACCGCCTGACCGATTTATCCGCCGACAAGGTCGCCGCCGAGGGCTTGAAGGACAAGGACCTTGCCGAGTTCGGCCTGGACAAGCCGTCCGCCTCCGTCGAGCTGACCGTTGAGACCGGCGCGGATCCCAAGACCCACCGGCTGCTGCTGGGCAAGGCCTCCTCGGCCGGCGGGGCCTACGCCACGGTCGCGGGCGGCGAGCTGGTCTACGAGCTGTCCCGCGCCGCGGTCGACGACCTGGGCGCTGAGCTGGTCCGGCGCGAGCTGCTGGACTTCGACAAGGCCAAGGCCCAGCGCATCACCGTGGCCCGCAAGGGCGGCGAACTGGTGCTGGCCAGGACCGGGCAGGGCTGGAGCATCGAGAAGCCCGCCCCGGCCGGCCCCGCCTCGGCGGCCAAGGTGGACGCGCTGCTCGGCGCCCTGGCCACCCTGAGGGCCGAGCGCGTCGCCGAGTACGCCCCGGCCTCTGCCGGCCACGGGCTGGGCAAGCCGGCCGCGGCCGTCACCGTGGAGGTGGAGGGCGGCAAGGCCGCCGTGCTGCACCTCGGCGACGGACTGGACTCCGGCGCGCGCCGCTACGTCAAGGTGCCCGACCGGGCCAGCGTCTTCGTGGTCGACAAGTCCGTGGCCGAGAAGATCGAGGCCCCGGCCGAGGAGCTGCGCGAGAAGAAGGCCGACGCCAAGGTCCCGCCGGCGGCCGATCCGAGTGGTGCCAAGGCCGGGCAGGCGCTGCCCCGGGTCAGGATCAAGACCGGGCATGGCGACATAGTGGCCGAACTCTTCGAGGACGACGCGCCGAACACCGTAGCCAACTTCATCCAGCTGGCCGAGGGCCGGAAGTACGACGGGCTGAGCTTCCACCGGATCATCAAGAACTTCATGATCCAGGGCGGCTGCCCACGCGGCGACGGCACCGGGGACTTCAACTACAAGTTCGCCGACGAGTGCGCTGGCAACCCCAACAAGGTGGTCAAGTACGCCCTGGCCATGGCCAACAGCGGGCCGAACACCAACGGCTCGCAGTTCTTCATCGTCACAGCCGATGCCTGCCCGTGGCTGGATGGCAAGCACACCGTCTTCGGCCGGGTGGTCGAGGGTCAGGCCGTGGTGGACGCCCTCGGGGCGGTCCAGACCGGCCAGGACGACCGCCCGCTCAAGCCCGAGAAGATGGCCTCCGTGGAGGTGATCTCCAAGCGCGATCACCCCTACGAGGTCATGAAGCTCTGAGTCGGAGAGACTGAGATGTCCGCCGCGATCGTCTGGACCCTGGTGGCCGTCCTGCGGGTCCTGGCCTGGGGCCCGCAGCACAAGGCCGAGGAGAACCTGGTCTTCCGCAGCCAGGCGGAGCTGGAGAAGGTCTGGGTCGCCGACGGCGGCAAGGCCGGGGAAATGCCCAAGGTCGACTGGGACAAGGAGATGATCCTGGCCGCCTTCATGGGCGAGAAGATGACCGGTGGGTACGGGATCGAGATCACCAAGGTCGTGCTGGGCAAGGCCCCTGACGGCAAGGAGGAGCGGCTGGTCGCCCTCTTCCGCAAGACCGCTCCCGGTGCGGGCGGCATGGTGACCATGGCGCTCACCTACCCGGCCCACCTGGTGGTGGTGCCCAGGACGGATGCCAAGGTGCAGTTTGCCGACGCCGACTCGGGCGACGGCAGGGGGATCGAAGCCGCCATCAAGGTCCTGGCCAAGCCCGCCGGCAAGGACCTCCCCCGGGTGAAGCTCAAGACCACCGCCGGGGACATCACCGTCGAGCTCTTCGAGGACGACGCTCCCAACACCGTGGCCAACTTCATCCAGTTGGCCGATAAGAAGTTCTACGACGGGCTGGTCTTCCATCGGGTCATCAAGGACTTCATGATCCAGGGCGGCTGCCCCCGGGGCACGGGCACCGGCGACCCCGGCTACCGGTTCGCCGACGAGTGCCGGGGCAACCCGCACAAGGTGGTCAGGTACGCCCTGTGCATGGCCAACGCCGGGCCGGACACCAACGGCTCGCAGTTCTTCATCGTCACCAAGGACGCCTGCCCGTGGCTGGACGGCAGGCACACCGTCTTCGGCAAGGTGGTCGAGGGCCAGGGGGCGGTGGACAGCCTGGGCGCGGTCGAGACCGGCGGCATGGACCGGCCGGTCAAGGAGCAGAAGATCATCTCCGTCGAGGTGCTCAACAAGCGCGATCACGCCTACGAGGTCAAGAAGCTCTGAGCTAGGCTCTGCGGAGCCGGAAAGGAACGCCATGCCTGCCAACCAGGGGCCGCTGCCGAGGGTGAAGGTCAAGACCGAGCGCGGGGACTTCGTGCTCGAGCTCTTCGAGGACCACGCGCCCAACACGGTCGCGAACTTCATCTCGCTCGCCGAGAAGAAGTTCTACGACGGCAAGGTCTTCCACCGGGTGATCAAGGACTTCATGATCCAGGGCGGCTGCCCGCAGGGCACCGGCACCGGCGACGCCGGCTACCGCTTCGCCGACGAGTTCAAGGGCAACCCCAACAAAGTGGTGAAGTACGCCCTGTGCATGGCCAACGCCGGGCCGAACACCAACGGCTCGCAGTTCTTCATCGTCACGACCACGGCCTGCCCGTGGCTGGACGGCAAGCACACCGTTTTCGGGAAGGTGGTCGAGGGCCAGTCCGTTGTGGACGCCATCGGCGCCACCAAGACCGGCGCCGGGGACCGCCCGGTCAAGCCCGAGAAGCTGCTGGCTGTGGAAGTGGTGTCCAAGCG
>JAKLDR010000228.1 GCA_022703445.1 Planctomycetota bacterium
GGAGTCCGCCCGGCGACCGGCTGGCGGTCTGGTACACCGAGGAGTCCGATGACGACGACCCCGCGCCGGCCGGCCTGGTGCTCTTCGAGCCGGCCCGGGGCGAGAAGGGCCGCCGCCGGCTGGAGCTGCCCCGCGCGGACTCGCCGGTGCTGGTGGCCGGCTTCTCTCCCGACGGGCGGAAGCTGTTCTTCACGGTGCTGGCCAGCGAGAAGACCGCCGAAGGCGAGCGCACGGCCACCGAGAGCCACGAGATCGACCTGCCGGCCGGCAAGCCCCGGCTCCTGGCGAGCGCTCCGGGCAAGCTGGTGGGGGCTCGCGGGTGGTCGGCCGACGGCCGGCGCCACGCCGAGTTCACTCCCACCGGCCTGGCTGTCTTCGAGGCCGGCCGGGCCGAGCCCGTCCGGCTCTGGCCCCTGGACTGCGCCGAATGCCTGATGGCCGCCCGCGCAGCCCTGGCCGGCGGGCGCCACGAGGCGGCCGCCGAACTGGTCACCACCTGGCTCGAGAATGCCGCCCCGGCCGACGACCGCGCTGCTCTGCTGCGCCTGAAGGCCGCGGCGCTGGAGGCCGGCGGCAAGGCCGGCGAGTCCGCCAACGCCTATCTGGAGAGCCTGCTGCGCTACCCGGTGTCGACCGGTCGGGAGACGGCCGCGCAGACCGCCAAGCGGCTGGCCGGCTACTCCGACGCGGCGCCCGACAACCGGTTGCTCTTCGCCGTGGCCGAGGCCTGGAAGGCCCGCGCCGACGGCAAGCCCGAAGCGGCCGCGGCTGGGCTGAAGGATGCCGCGGCGATCGCCAACGACCGGGCCTGGAGCGCCGGACTGAACTTCGCCGCCGCCGAGACGCTGCTGGATGCCGGCGGCGCCCTGGCCGCCGGCGGGCTCTTCCGCAAGGCCTCGGAAGTCGCCGATTTCCCGCAGAACGACTGGGCCGGAGCGCTGGCCGCCGCGGCCTACTCCCTGGCCGGGCGCGACGACCTGGCGGCCGAGGAGGTCGGGCGCTGCCGCGACCTCTTCCCCAAGAGCCTGCTCTCGGCTGATTTCGGGGCCATGGCCAAGACGGTGGCCGCGCCGGCCGGCAGGCTGCGGACCGCGGAGGAGGCCAAGTCCGCCGACGGCGCCGCCTCAGCCCGGCTGGAGGCCCGGCCGCTGACCGGCGTGCACCTGTCCTTCGCGCCATCCAAGACCCCGGCCGGAGAGACCGCCCGGGTGGCGGTGCTGCGCCACGAGCAGTGGCGGCTCCTGCTTTCGCCGGCGGCCGGCGGCGACCGGGTATTGCTCGACAAAGTCCCGGTGGCGCTGGCCAGGCTGACTTTCTCCCCGGACGGGCAGAAGCTGGCCTTCCTGGCCGGCGAGGGCGAACGCCGCAGCCTGTACGCCATCGACCTGGCCGGCCGGCCGCTGCTCGGCGATCTGAAGGCTCTCTCCGCCGGCGAGACCGACGCCAATACCCGCGCGGCCGGCTTCCGCTGGCCGGAGGGGGCCGCGCTGCCGGCGGCGGTAAAGGAGCCGTAACGGAAAACCGCAGATTGCAGAATGTCGAAGGCAGAATTTCGAAGGACGAGGGGCTGCGGCGCGCTTACTTCTGACTTCGGCGTTCGATATTCGACATTCTGCGGTTCGCCGTTGTCACCCCTGCTCCTCCGGTTCGTAGAAGGTCTTGTGGATGGCCACCCGCGCGTCGCGCAGCGCCAGGCGGACGGCGATCGCGGCCAGGGTCAGGCGGGTGACCAGGGTTCCGGCGCACAGCACCAGGACGTAGGTGATGTCCCAGTGGCTGTCTGCGATAGTCCTGCCCAGGACCATGGTCGCAAAGAAGGCCGTCATTGCGCCAAGGTACATGGATGTCGGGGTCAGCAGGAAGTTGACCAGGTAGGTCCTGATCAGCGCGGCGGCGGTGTTCGCGGACGTGGACGTGAAGCGCATGCCCACCGCGGCGTCGACCAGCAGCATGGCCGGCAGGTCGATCAGGCTGAAGGCGATGATCACCGCGGGGAGCAGGAGATCGGCAGGTCTCCAGTCGCTGGAGGGGGCCCAGGGCTGGTACGATGTCTCCCGGTTGTCCAGGGCGAGGAGCAGCGCCGTTCCGAGCAGGACCGGCATGACGACGAGGCCCACGACCAGCAGCCCCTTGAGCCGGCCGGCGAGCCTGGCCAGGCAGAAACGCCAGGAGTCCACCGGCGTGAGCAGGAACTGCTCGAGCTGGCCGCTGGCGCGTTCCGGGGCGATGCACAGGGCCGCTCCGGTGGAGGCCATGTAGGTGAGCGGCGCGCGGCCGAGGAGCGCGAGCCACAGGGTGAACATCACCGGGAAGTCGGGCCCTCCGCCGCCAAGGGCGACGGCGGCCAGCCAGTAGGCGACCAGGCCGGTCCAGACGAGGAGCACCGCGGTCGTGGCTATGTAGCGCGCCGGCGTCCAGTGCCGCCGCGCCTCGTAGCGGTAGAGCGGGTCGGCCAGGAGCGGCGGGCCCTCCGGCTCGACGCCCAGGACCCAGCGGCGGAGGGGGCGGATCATGCGGCCTCCCCCGGCTGGAAGCAGATGCGTTCGGTTCCTCGGCGCGACCGGGAGAGATCATCGGTTAGGATGACCAGCCCCATGCCCATCCGGAACAGGATCGCCCCGGCCACCCAGAGCCAGGACGGCTTGGTCCATCCGATCATGAGGCCCGCCAGCATGCCCATGATCATGCCGGAGGCGGCGGCAATGGCCAGCATGAGCGGGATGGTCAGGAAGCTCCGCAGCAGGGACTGGACCACCGCGGACGGGACGCCTTTCGCGGTGGTCGAGAACCGCAGCCCGTTGGCCCCATCGACCAGGAGCATCAGCCCCCAGTCGAGGTGCATGATGCCCAGAACGAGGCACAAGGTCAACCAGGTCCTCCATGTAGTGCCCAGCGCATTGCCCGGTCCGGCTTTGCTAGATAGGAGGAGGGCTCCAGGCCAAAGGACAATCAACGGCAAGCCGACAAGCACCCATACCCGCAGGGTTCCCTGGACTCTGGCGAAGTATCGCGCGCGGGCGAGTCGCCAGGGATCGAGTGGCGTGAGCATGAACTGCTCAAACTCCCCCGTGGAGCGCTCCGGGACGACGCTCAGCGCCCCGCCGAGCACGGCCGTGAACTCCAACGGGATGCGACAGATCAAGGCGAAGAGGGCGCTTGCGCTTGCGGCAAGGGCTGTGTCCAGGTCCCAATAGGGCCGCTTCAACGAGCCGATCACTACCAGCGCAGCCATGACACAGCCTGCGACGGCGGCGCCGGCGACTGCCGCGTACCGCCGCCAGGTCCAGTACCTCCGGACCTCCCACCGGTAGAGCGGGTCGGCCAGGAGCGGCGGCCCGTCGGGCTCGACGCCCAGGAGCCGGCGGCGGAGGAGGCGGATCATGATTCCGCCTCTATGCCGCAGAACAGCTTCTCGGCGGCGCGGCCGGTGCGGCGCATCCACAGCTTCAGGGCTATGTAGGTGCCGGCAAGGTGCAACAGCACCCCGGCGACTTCGAAGAGGGGGGCGTAGGCGTGTCGGGTGCCCGGATTGGGCCAGGTCATGGCAAGCGAGATGATGCTCAGGATGAGGGCGGGGGCGTAAAGAATGATGGGCAGCACCAGGAAGGACATGAGCAGGGACATGGCCACCGCTCCGGCGGTGCTCCTGGCCCGTGCCGAGTAGCAGGCACCCACGACCAGGTCCAGCACCAGAAGCAGTCCCAGGTCAAGCTGGGTGACCAGGGTATTGGCGATGGTCAGGCTGGCTCCGCGCTCCTCCATCAGCGCCGGGAGGCCGTAGACGGCCATGCCCAGGATCGTGACTCCCAGGATGGCGCAGGTGGCCAGCCAGAACAGCAGCAGCCCCCTGAGCCGTCCGGCGATGCGCGCGGCCACGAACCTGTTGGGGCTTACAGGCGTCAGGACGAACTGCTCGAGCTGGCCGGAGAGCCGCTCTGGGACGAACAGCAGCGAGCCAGCCAGGGATGCCGCGAAGCAGAGCGGATACCTGGCGGTGGAGGCGGCGTACAGCCCGAAGATCGTGACCAGGCCCGGTATGTCGGTGAAGTCGGCGGCCTGTCCCGGCGCGGCTTGAGTGGCGAGCCACACGCTCCAGGCAATGCACCCGCCGCCCAGTGCCGCGAAAGCCAAGAGCGCCAGGGCTATCCACAGGTACCGCCGCCACGTCCAGTACCGCCGCGCCTCCCAGCGGTAGATCGGGTCGCGGAAGACCGCGCGGAGGGCGGCGGAAGACAATGCAGAATTATGAATGCTGAATGATGAAACGGGCCGGGGAGACCGTCCGTCGTCCCTCATTCATAATTCATCCTTCATCATTCTGCATTGGCTGTCAGGCCAGTTCGCCCTTCGTCAGCCTCATGAACAGCTCTTCGAGGCTGGCCTTGTCCTCGGCCAGGCGTTCGATGGCCACGCCGGCCTTCACCAGCGTCGCCGATATCTCGGCGACCTTCTCCTCGCTGCCCTGGTATTCGACGAGCAGCGAGTTCCCGGCGAGTTGGACGTTCTTGACGAACTCCAGGGCGGCGAGCAGCCCGCGGGCCTTCTCCGGATCGGAGGCCACGTCGATGCGCACCGCCGGGTTCTCGCGGGCCGCCGCCAGGGCGGCGTCGAGCTCGCCGGCGTGGACCAGCCGGCCCTTCTCGAGGATGACCACGTGGTCGCAGACGTCCTGGAGCTCGCTGAGGATGTGCGAGGAGATCAGGATGGTCACCCCGCGGGACTGGAGCGTCTTGAGCACCTCGCGGAGCTCCACCCGGGCCCGGGGGTCGAGGTTGGCGGCCGGCTCGTCCAGGATCAGCACCGAAGGGGAGTGCACCAGGGTCCTGGCCAGGAAGAAGCGCTGGCGCATGCCCAGCGACAGCTGGTCGGCGGCCTTGGAGGCCAGGTCCTTGAGGCCGGTGAGTTCGAGCAGCCCGTCGATCAGCAGCCCCTGGTCCTTCTCGGGCACGCCGTAGGCCGAGGCGAAGAGCTCCAGGTACTCGCGAACGGCCAGGTCGCGATAAAGGCCGTAGCGGTCGGGCATGTAGCCCATCTTGGCGCGGACCAGGCGCATCTGCCGCCAGCAGTCCAGGCCTTCGATGGCCGTCGAGCCGGAGGTCGGCCGGCTGAGCGTGGCCAGGATCCTCATG
>JAKLDR010000229.1 GCA_022703445.1 Planctomycetota bacterium
GATGATGTCCGCCAGGGTGTCGCCGTCGAAATCGGCCACCAGGCACCCGCCGGGCCCCGCCGGATCCTTGACCGCCCCGGCCGCGACCGCCAGCGGCTTCAGCGCGAAGACCCCGGCCTTGTCCTTGTCGGGCACCAGCAGCGTCGGGGCTCCGGTCTTGCCGGTCCACACCAGCCCGGCCCGGCCCTTGACCCCGAGATCCAGCGCGGCCAGCCCGACGCACTCCTCCTTGGGCACCTCGGCCACCGCCGCCGAGGCGAAGCTCCCGTCGGCGCCCTGGCTCCAGACCGCCAGTGCCTTGCCGTCACAGGAGGCCAGGTCCAGCTTGCCGTCGCCATTCAGGTCGGCCCAGGCGAAGGCCTTGGACTTGGAGCCGAGCTTGAGCTTGCCGGTCACGTCGCCGAACTTCTTGGCCTTCTCGTCGTAGCTGACGACCTTGTCGCCGCCGTCGGAGGCCACGAAGAGCGAGAACTTGCCGTTGCCGGAGATGTCCACCGCGCGGGCGGCATGCACCTTGCCGGCCACCTTGGCCTCAAGCTTGACCACATCCTCCCAGCTGCCGCTGCAGGCCACCGGAACGTCGGTGTCCGGGTACTTCAGGAGCAGTTCGGTCACCTTGAGCAGCATGTCCGTGCCGCCCGCCCAGGTGGCCTCCATGTGCGAGTCGATGACGTCGGCTTCCCAGGTGTTGTCGGCCTGGGCCTTGTCCATGCTGACCCACTTGCCGCCGATGTGCAGCTTGCTGGAGGGCTCATCCTTCTCGCCCTTGCCGACGAACAGCAGCGCCGGGCCGTCGCCGTTGGACTTGATCATCTCGCGAACGGCCTTGGCGTGCTCGGCGTTGGCGCTCTTGCTCAGGTCGAAGGTCTGGGGCTTGTCGGCCTTGCCCTTGAGGACCTTCACCACCTCGGCCTTGGCGATGCCCTTGTCGTCGGCCGGGGCGATCTTGAGCAGCAGGATCAGATCGGCCTTCTCGACCAGGTTCACCGGGGTGAAGTTGGGGTTGATCAGCGCGTAGGCCGCCATCCCCACGGCCAGGAAGGCTCCGCACAGCATCGACACGAGCAGGGCTTTGCGCATGGTCATCGGCTCCTTAAACGGGTCTCCCTGAAAATGCCTCCATCTTGCGTCTCGGACACCGGCATTCTAGCGTGGGGCCGGCCCTTTGCAACTGGTTGCCGGGGCATGTGGCCACCGCCGGCTTGTCCGCTGCGGGGCATGCGACAATCAAGCTTACACTCCAACTCCTGGAAGGTTCGTAAGCTTCCGGAAAGTATGCAGTTATGAGCCGGCGGACGCCACGGGAGGGGTCGAAGGCGCAGAAGCGGCGGGCGAGGTCGTCTTCTGTCCGCCCGCGTCGTTGGCGCCGAGGCGCTGGGCCTCGACCTCCAGAGCCAGGGCCCGGTAGGCCTCGGCGCCGTGGCAGGAGCGGTCGAAGTGGATCACCGGAACCCCCGCGCCCTGGCTCTCGGCGATGCGGATGTTCTGGCGGACCACCGTCTTGAAGACCTTGCCGCCGAGCCGCGGGTGGGCGGTGAGCCGGTCCATGACCTCGCGGGAGATGTTGGTGCGGTTGTCGAACATGGTCACCAGCACGCCGGTGAGGTCGAGCTCCGGATTGATCTCGGCCTTGACCAAGTCGAGCACTTCGAAGAGCTTGCCCAGTCCCTCCAGGGCGAAGGGATGGGCCTGCATGGGCACGAATATCTCCGTGGCCGTGGCGCAGGCGTTGACGGTGATCAGGGAGAGCGATGGCAGACAGTCGAGGAGGATGTAGTCGAAGCTGCCGGCCAGCGCACCCATGGCCCGCTTCAGCCGCAGTTCCCTGCCGATCATCGACACCATCTCGATCTCCGCCCCCGAGAGGTCGATGTGGCTGGGAACGATGGTGAGGTTCTCCCATCTGGTGGGGCGGGCCGCAGCGGCCAGTTCCACCTTGTGGTCGATCATCACGTCGTAGATGGATTTGCCGGCCGAAACCTCCTCGTGGCTGATGCCCAGGCCCCTGGTGAGGTTGGCCTGCGGGTCCATGTCGACCAGCAGAGTCCTGCGGCCCAGCTCCGCCAGGGCCGCGCCGAGGTTGAGGGCGGTGGTGGTCTTGCCGACCCCGCCCTTCTGGTTCATGATGGTGATGATCCGCGCCGGCATGGCTCAGTCCCCCAATCGCGCCACCGCTAAACTATAGTGACAACGGCCGAGCCTTTCCAGCCGCAAAAAGCACACGGGGCGAGATGGGGCCTGCCGCGAAGACGCACAGGGAGATGGAAGTTGCGCAAGAGACGAGTCCAACCGCAAGACTCCCCGCGCTTCTTGCGGCCGGTCACCCCTCGCCGGCGACGGACAGCCCGCGCACCAGCACCGATCCGGAGCCAAAGGCGCTGCCCATGCCCGGGACGCCGAACTCGAAGTCGCTTCCGACAGCGCTGATCGCGGCCAGCAGGTCCAGGAAGTTCCCGGCCACGGTGAAGTTGTGGAGCGGTCCGGTGCGGCGGCCATCCTTGAGGGCGTAACCCAGAGCCGGCAGCGAGAAGTCCCCGGAGACCGGGTGGGCGCCGCTGTGGAATCCCTGGAGTTCGACGACCTCGATGTCCGCGCCGGAGCGGAGCTTGTCGGGCTGGTCGCCGCCGGCCGGCAGGAACAGATTCGATGGGGCGATGGCTGGCAGGCTCTTATAGCTGCGGACGGCGTGGCCGGTCGGTTCCACGCCGGCCCGGCGGGCGGTGTCGGACGTGTGCATGAAGCTGCCAAAGACGCCGGCCTCGATGATGGCCAGGCGTCGCGCCGGCACGCCCTCGGAATCGAACGGCCGCGAGGCCGGTGCCCCGGGCAGCGTGGCATCATCGCTGAGGAAGATGCCGTCCGAGGCGATCCTCTTGCCGAGCCGCGCAGCCAGCGGGCTGCGGCCCTCTTCGGCGGCGCGGCCGGAGAGGGCCGGCGAGAAGGCCGAGAGCAGGCCGGCAAAGGTGCGCGGCGAGAACAGGATGTCGCGGCGTCCGCTGGCCGGCGCTCTGGCGCCGAGCAGGCCGATGGCCGACTCCCCGGCCGAGCGGCCGAGTCTCTTGGGGTCGAGTTCCGCCAGGCTCCGGGCGAAGCAGTGCTCCGAGAAGGTCTTGGCGTCGGTCCCCCGAGCGGCCAGGGCCTCGACAAACAGCTGGGCGCTGCCCAGGCGCTTGGAGCGCTCCAGGCCGGCGGTGTTGGCGATGTAGACCTCGACCTGGGTCTCCCCATAGCCTGCCCAGGGCACGTTGGTGACTTCCGGGCCGACTGCTCTGGCGGCGGCCTCCATGCGGCAGGCCATGTCGATCTTGCGCTCCACCGGAGCGGCGGCGATGTCCGGGCACTCCAGGCCGGGCAGCTCGGCGGCTGCCGGCCAGTCGGAGAGCGCCACGCCCTTCTGGGGCTCGAGGAAATCGGCGATCTCCGCAGCGGCGGTCAGGGTCTCCTCCACGGACGCCTCCGAGAGGTCCTCGGTGTAGGCTGATCCTGCGCGCCCGTCAATGATCACGCGGAGACCGAGCCCGCCAGCCTCGGCGCGCTCGAAGTGCTCGACCTCCCCCTTGAAACAGCGGATCTCCAGCTCGCGGCTGGAGGAATGAAAGGCCTCGGCGGCCAGGCCCCGCCGGCGGGCGAGTTCGATGGCGCCCCGGGCGGCTTCGCGGCCGGTCATCTGCTGCGTCCTCCGACCGTGATCTCCGCGACCTTGATGGACGGTTGCCCGACGGTGGTAGGCACCCATCCGGAGATGGAACCGCACGAGCCGGTGTCCATGAGCAGGTCGTTCCCGACCATGGTCACCCTCTGGATGACTTCCGGGCCGAAGCCGATGAGGCTCGCCCCGCGCACCGCGCCGGCAAGCTTGCCCCTGCTGATCAGATAGCCCTCGAGCACCGCGAAGTTGAACTCGCCGGTGGCGGGGTTGACGGAGCCGCCCCCCATCTTCTTGGCATAGAGCCCGGAGTCGGTCGAGGCGATCATGTCCTCGAGGCGGTCCTTCCCGGCGGCGATGTAGGTGTTGCGCATCCGGCTGGTGGGCGCGAAGCGGTATCCCTGGCGCCGGCCGGAGCCGGTCGGGCGGAGGCCAGTCTTCAGGGCGCCCAGGCGATCGACCATGTAGCTCTTCAGCACTCCCCGTTCGATGAGGACGGTCCGCTCGGTCGGTCGCCCCTCGTCGTCGATCGCGGTGGTGCCCCATCTGCCCGGTGCGGTGCCGTCGTCGAGCGCCGTCACGCACTCCGCAGCCACCATCTTGCCGAGCTTGCCCGCGAAAGACGAGGCGTTCTTGGCCACCGAAGTCGTCTCCAGGGCGTGACCGCAGGCCTCGTGGAAGATGACGCCGCCGAAATCGTTGCCGATGATCACCGGCATGCGACCGGCCGGCGCGTAGGGCGCACGGACCATCCGGACAGCCAGTTCCGCGGCCTCCCGGGCGACCTGCTCAACGGGCAGCGCTCGGAACTCGGTCAACCCCGTCCGGCTGGAGAGCACCTTGCGGCCGGATTGGCGCTCGGCCCCTTCGGCGGCTATGGCCTCGACCGCGCCCATCAGGTAGCTGCGTGATTCGCCCGTGTGGGTGCCGTCGCTGGCCGCCACGAGAACTTCGCGCTCGGTCCAACTGACCGATACGGTCACCTGGGCGATGGCCGGGCCCACGGCCCGGGCTGCGTGGTCGGCGCTCCTGGCGAATTCCAGGTGCTCACGGGCCTCGGCGGAGCTTGGCGGCACCTCGACGGCCGTGACGGCGGCCGGGGAGAGTCTGGGCAGCTTGCGGCCGCCGGGCAGGCAGGTCCCCGACCCGGCCGCGGCGGCAGTATTGGCCAGTGCCAGCAGGCTATCACGGGAGAGGTCGGAAGTGTGGGCGTAGACCTGCCGCGTACCGTAGAAGAGCCGCAGGCCGGCCCCGAGGTCGTGGCCGCGCAACATGCGCCTGGGCACGCGATCCAGATAGCTGAAGCTGAACTCGCGCGTATTCTCGGCGAAGATCTCGGCGAAATCCGCCCCGCGCGAGAGCGCGCGGTCCAGGACTGCATCGAGGAGCGCTTTGTCTAGCACGCGAGGATACCGCCTACCACCGAGAAACCGGGAGCGGCCAAGTGACTGACTCCACGCCGCGGTT
>JAKLDR010000023.1 GCA_022703445.1 Planctomycetota bacterium
CGGGGCGGTTTCGCCAATGAAACTCCGGTGGCCGGACGCGCCCCCGGCGCTCCGGTTCAGAAGTCCATGCGGGGTCGGCCGTCCCCGGCGGGCCCGGCATCGGCGGCCGCGCGGGCCTCGGCCCGGAGCGCGCGCGCCACCCAGGCCAGGCCGATGCCGCCGGAGGTCAGGTCGGCGGCCAGCCGACCGACGAAGACCCCCGTGACGCCCCAGAAATGCGCCCCGAGCAGCGACAGCGGGACCAGCAGCCCGGCCACCCGCACGAGGTTGAGGGCCATGGAGGAGGCTGGCCGGTGCAGCCCGGTGAGGATCATGCTGCAGTAGCGGTGGACCTCCATCATCCCGTAGCCGAAGCAGATGATCCGGATGTAGGAGGTCAGGACAACGGTCACGGCCGAGTCGTCGCTGAAGGCCGCGGCCAGCCAGGGGGCGGCCAGGAAGAAGGCTACGGCCACGGCCCCGCCGTAGAGCACGGCGAAACCCCCGGCCAGGGTCCGGGCCTCGCGGATGCGGTCCAATCGGCCGGCCCCGTAGTTCTGGCTGACGAAGGGGTTCAGGGATATGCCCAGGGCCATGGGTATGACGAAGGCGAACATCTCGATGCGCCCGGCCGCGCCGCTGGCGGCCACCGCCTCGTTCCCGAACCGGCTGAGGATCCAGGTGAGCGCCGCCGCCGAGAGCGGCATGAGCGCCATGCTCAGCGTGCTCGGGATGGCGAAGCCCAGGATCCGCCCGAAGGCCCCGAGCCAGTCGCGGAGCGGCCAGCGCTCCAGGGCCAGCAGCCGGTGCCTGCGGCGCAGACGGACGAACAGCATCAGCGTCGACGAGGCCTGGGCGATGACCGTGGCCAGGGCCGAGCCGCGGATGCCCATCTCCGGCAGGCCGAGGCAGCCGAAGATGAACAGCGGGTTGAGAACGGCGTTGAGCAGGGTCCCGAAGATCATCAGGAAGCTGGCGCCGCGGGAGTCGCCGGCCGAGATCAGGATGCCGTTGCCCAGCATGGGCAGGGCCATGGTCAGGGCCCCGAGGTACCAGATGCTCATGTAGCCGGAGATCAGCGGCATGATCGCCGCGTCGGCTCCCAGCCACCGGAAGACCGGCGCGATCCACAGCCAGCCGGCGGCGGAGATCAGGGCGGTCACGACACAGGTCAGCGCCAGCCCCTGGGTGGTCAGCTTGGCAGCCCCGGCGTGGTCGTGCCGGCCGAGGGCGTGCGACATCAGCGCGGTGACCCCCGTGCCGATGCCGGCGGCCAGCAGGGTCAGCAGCATGGTCACGGGGAAGATGAAGCCGACGGCCGCCAGCGCCGGCGTCCCCAGGCGGGAGATGAACCAGGCGTCGGTAAGGCTGTAGGCGTTCATGGCGAACGTCCCGGCCAGCATGGGGAAGGCCATGCGGAAGAGGGTGCGCCGCACGCTCTCCTGGACCAGGATGGACATGCTGGGGATCTTTCCGCCCGGACCGGCCGGGAGCCGACATCGCCGTCGCCGCGGTGCGATCATACCCGCGCCGGCCGGGGCGTCAAAGAATCGCGGGAGGCGCGCAGGCGGCGTGTTGCCGGGGGGCGTCCGAGGCGGCGGCGGGCGGGGCCAAACCCCCCGCGCCGCGGGTTTTGGCCCTTGACGGCGGGCCGGCCGCTCTTACCATCTGAGCCGTAACGGTTTGGGGAGGACGAAGCATGAAGGTCACGCTCAACGGCACCTGCTCCGAGTGCTACCAGGTCACCGATCTGATCCTCACCGAGAAGACCAAGGAAATCATCTGCCCGACCTGCGGGCACGCCGTGCCGACGCTGGACGAGGGCTCCATGGCCTCCCTGGCCAAGGACCAGTCCAAGCGGGCCATCATGGGCATCATCGCGGCGCTGGCGTTCGTGGTCGCCGGTTTCCTCTTCCTCGGGTTCGTCACCAACTCGGGCGGCGGCGTGCCCGGGAACATCCCTTCCCTGCCTGGAAACGCGATGGGCATGCTGGTCGGCTCCATCGTGATGCTGCTGGTTTCGCTGGGCCTGGGCTTCGTGGCCGCCAGCCGGAACTACGTCTGCGAATTCTGATTCCTGACAGGAGGCTGGAAATGCTGAACGTGCGCGTATTCGTGGCGATGTGTGTTGGCGTGGCGGTGCTGGCCGCCGGCTGCGGCGGCAAGTCCGAGCCGGCCACCTCCGGCGACGCGGCCAGCAAGGCCGAACTCAAGGCCCTGGAGAAGCGCGTGGCCGATCTGGAGGCCAAGGGCGCGTCGTCCTCGGCCCCGGCCCCCGGCGGCGACCTGGCCGCCAAGCTGGCGGCCCTGGAGGCCAAGGTCAACTCGCTGGGTTCCGGCTCCGGTTCCGCCGGCGGCGTGGCCGGGCCGGCTCCGGTCATCGGCGTGGCCAACGACAAGGGCAAGGACCTGTGGGGCTGCGCCAAGGTCGACAAGGGCCTGGCGGTCAACGGCAAGGCCGACGCCGCCCAGTGGAAGAAGGCCAAGCAGGTGCAGCTGGTCAGCGACGAGGGCAAGCGCCTGGCCTGCGACAGCACCGTGGCCATCTGCCACGACACCGAGAACCTGTACATCGCGGCGATCTGCATGGAGTCCGCGATGGGCAAGCTCAAGCTCACCTGCAAGAACCGCGACGACAAGATCTACAGCGACGACTGCATCGAGTTCTACATTGACCCGGAGCTCGACCGCAACGACGCGGTCAAGTTCGTTGTCAATCCCGACGGCGTTTTCATGGACTTCATGCGCGACACCCACGGCGACGCCGGCGACGTGACCTGGAACGCCACGGTCAAGACCACCAAGCTGGCCGACCGCTTCATCATGGAGATCGCCATCCCGTTCAAGGACATGGGCGTGAAGTACAAGCCGGGGATGGAGATCGGCTTCAACGCCTACCGCATGCGCACCATCAACGGCGAGAGCTCGACTTGGTGGGGCGAGTGCAACAAGATCGACTCCATCGGCAAGGTGGTACTCGAGTAGCCCAACGGGAGAGACAATCATGCGTTCAGGAGCCCTCCTCACCGGAGGGCTCCTCGCTTTTACGGCCGCACTGGCCGCCGGCGGGGAGCCCCTCAGCGTGAAGCTCGAGGTTGGAGAGCCGGCCGGGCTTGCCCGCCAAGCGGCGCCGGTCACCTCCGGGGTGCCGCTGCCGCCGGGCGTGAAGGACCTGGGCAAGCTCGTTCTCAAGGGCCCCGACGGCGCCGCCGTGCCCTGCCAGTTCTCGCCGCTCGGGCGGCGCGCTGACGGCTCGCCCTACTGGGCCCTGCTGGACTTCCAGGCGGACCTGGCCGCCAGGGGCAAGGCCGAGTTCACGCTTTCCGACGGGGGCGGCAACCCCGCGCCGAAGGAGGCCGTCCGGGTGGAGGACGGCGCCGAGGCGATCACCGTCTCGACCGGCCCGCTCAAGTTCAGGGTCTCGAAAACCCGGTTCAACCTCTTCGACGCCGTCTGGGTCGACGGCGAGCAGGTCGTCGACCCCGGCGACCTGGCCTGCCTGACGGTCACCGAGGGCGCGGAGGGGCTGACGCTGGACAGCCGCGGGGCCAAGCCCTACCGCGTCGCCGTGGAGTACGCCGGGCCGATGCGCGCCTGTCTGCGCTTCGACGGGACCTACGTGAAGGACAAGCTCTACTTCCTGGAGTACACGTGCCGGCTGGAGGCCTACGCCGGCCGTAGCGACGTCAAGATTACCCTGAAACTCCGCAACAGCCACCCAGCCTGGGCCTTCACCGCCCTGGTCAAGGACGCGACGCTCGCCATCCGGCTTGCCGGCGGAGGCAAGGCGCTCCCGGCCGACGGCAAGGGTGGCTGGGCCGCGGTCTCGGGCGACAAGGGCAGCATCGTCGCCGCCCACCGCTTCCGGGCGGCCAAGGGGGCGACCCTCGGCGCGGCCGACGACGGGACGGTGACCTTCCACCCGGTCTCTGGCGCCTGGCTTGAGAAGCAGGACGAGCTCGAGTGGCAGCTGCTCTTCCGCTTCGGGAAGGGCCCGGCCGACGCGGCCTCCGGCGAGAAGGTCGCCGGCGAGCTGCGCAGCCGGATGCTGGCGCTCGCGCCGGGAGGCTGGTACCAGCAGTGCGGCGCCCTGGGCGGGCCGACGGGCACGCTCGACGACGAGCTCGCCGCCTACAAGGCCTGGGGCTGGAAGGTCGTTGAGCGCAACGTGCCGCGCGCGGCCCACGACCCGCAGCGGTTCGTAGCCAGCCTCGAGGTCCACGAGGAGTCCGAGACCGACTCGGCCGCCGACAACCTCTGGCAATGGCTGCGCACCCGCGAGCGCGGCTTCTTCGACATCGGCGAGGCCTACGCAGTCTACTTCCGCAACCACTACATGTTCCACTTCGACGAGCTCTTCGACCCGGACAAGCTCGTGCCCGGCGTCGAGCTCGAGCGCACCAAGTTCCCCAAGGTCCAGCGCGGCGGCGAGCAGGCCCTGGCCATCCGCCGCTCGCGGATGTGCATCTGCCACGGCTACGGCGAGGGGCTGGTCGATCACTACCTGCTGACCGGCGAGGTCTCGAGCCTCGAAGGGGCCGAGGACTTCGGCCGCTTCATGGAGACGGAAACCAAGGCCTGGATCTCCGGGCAGACCTCCCCCAACGGCGGGCGCTACTTCGGGCGGCCGTTCCAGAGCATCGTCCGGCTCTGGGAGGTCACCCGCGCCGAGCGCTGGGAGAAGCTCATGCACCGGATGGGCCGGACCGCGCTCGAGGCCCCGCTGCGCGACGAGCGCGGGCTGATCACCGGGGCGGTTGCGGCCTCGGAGTGGAACACCTACGCCCGACAGCCGGGCGGCGCGGCGCTGATCAACAAGCTCGAGCCCAAGCCGCAGCCCATCCCCACCAAGGGCTGGTCCAGCTGGGAGCTGGCCATCTTCAACCGCTCGATCAGCCGCTACTGGGAGCTGACCGGCGACGAAGACGCCCGGGACATGGCCATCGCCCAGGCCTGGTTCATCGAGAGGTACGCCTTCGAGCCGGTCCACAAGCACGCCGGCTACATCTGTGTGCTCGACTTCCCGCAGAAGGGTGATGCCTACATGCCGGGGATGACCGGCGTGCCGCTCACGCCCGAGAGCCGCCACGACGGCTGGTACACGCGAAGCTACCCGGACATGCCGGTCCGCGGCTACCGCTACGCCGGCCGCCGGGCCTTCCTGGACCTGGCCAAGGTCATCTGGGGCCGGGGCTCGCGGTGCGGCTACAACGCAGCCGAGAAGGACAGCCAGCCGGAAGACGTCACCGGCCAGTTCGCCAGCTCCTCCGACTGCAAGGACGGCAACCTGATGTACAACAAGGAGCTCTTCTACGTCTGGGTGAATCAGAAGGCCGACTCCGAGCCGCCTGAGGCCGTGGCCGACCTCAAGGCCGCTGCGGTTGGCGGCGGGAAGGTCAAGCTGGCATGGACCGCGCCCAAGGACAATTCCGGCCAGGCGGCTAGCTACCAGGTGAAGTGGTCGGAGCTGCCCCTCGAGGACGAGGGCCGGTACAACTACCGCGAGGACGAGGGCAGGAAGCACAGCTGGTGGATCGCCCGCAACGTCAAGGGCGAGCCGGCCCCGGCCAAGCCCGGCAAGACCGAGAGCTTCGCGCTCGAGGGCCTCGCGCCCGGGACCTACCACATCGCGCTGCGCTCCTTCGACGCGGAGAGCAACCGCAGCGAGATGAGCAACGTCGTCCAGGTGGAGGTGAAGTAGGGGCGTGCGGCGCTTCCTGCTGCTCCTGCTGTGCAGCGCCTGTGGACTACTGGCCGTCGGTGCACACATCTGCGTGACGTGGGGAGCGTTCTACGACGAGTACAGATCTGGCGGTCAGCTGGACCGCGAGTTGCAGGAGATGCTCTACTTCACGCAGAACTGGATGATATTCTATGGCGTCATCTATGGGCTTGGGCGTTATCTGGGGAGGAGGCTGCTACGCCCGGAGGATCTTGAGGAGATGGCGGCATCACGTCGCTGGTATCAGCCTGTTCTGCTTCTGATGTCAGGTCTCGTGGCGGTAGCCGCACATCTCTCTTGGTTGGGTAGACAAGGCGTGCATGGAAGACAACACTGGGTCTACGTGCTTGCTGGAGGTGTAATGGTGGTCTGGGGAGCTTTGGGCCTATGGTCTTGGTGGAAGTGGCGGCGCCAACAGGTGGTGCCGTAGGCAGATCAGTAGAACTGCGGCTGAATAACGCGGGGCAGGCCTGATGGCCTGCCCCGCTTGTCTTGACGGTGTTGTCCGGCCGCTCAGACCGGGAACTTCCTGGCGAGCTCCGCCCGGTAGGCGGCCAGGTCCGTGAGCGGCTTGCGGGCCAGGCCCGACTTGGTCGCGGCCTCGGCCACCGCGCCGGCCACCCAGGGGACCAGGCGGCGGTCGAAGGGCTTGGGGATGAGGTAGTCCGGGCCGAACTCGAACTTGGCGCCGTCGTAGGCCCTGCTGACCTGCTCGGGGACCTTCTCGCGGGTGAGCTTGGCCAGCGCCTCGGTGGCCGCCACGCACATGGCGCGGTTGACCGCGCTGGCGCGGACGTCGAGCGCCCCGCGGAAGATGAAGGGGAAGCCCAGGACGTTATTGATCTGGTTGGGGAAGTCCGAGCGGCCGGTGGCCATGATCACGTCGGCGCGCGCGGCCTTGGCCTCCTCGTAGCCGATCTCCGGGTCGGGGTTGGCCATGGCGAAGACCAGCGGCTGCTTGGCCATGCTCCTGACCATCTCGGGGGTGACCGTGCCGGCCACCGACAAGCCGATGAAGACGTCGGCGCCCTTCATGACGTCGGCCAGCGTCTTGGCCTTGGTCTTCCGGGCGAACTCGCGCTTGCTGGAGTTGAGGTCGGTGCGGTCGGTCGAGACCACGCCCTTGGAGTCGCACATGATCAGGTTCTCGGCCGGCAGGCCCATGGCCATGTAGTGCCAGGCGCAGCCCACCGCCGCGGCGCCCGAGCCGGACATGGCCACCCGGACGTCCTTGAGCTTCTTGCCGACGATCTCCAGGCCGTTGGCCAGCGCCGCTCCCGAAATGATCGCCGTGCCGTGCTGGTCGTCGTGGAAGACGGGGATGTCCACGCGCTTCTGCAGGCCCGGCTCGACCGCGAAGCACTCCGGGGCCTTGATGTCCTCGAGGTTGATGCCCCCGAAGGTTGGCGCGATGGCCGCGCAGACCTCGATGATCTTCTCCGGGTCGTGGACGTCGAGCTCGATGTCGAAGACGTCGATGCCCGCGAAGCGCTTGAAGAGGACGCCCTTGCCCTCCATCACCGGCTTGCCGGCGGCCGGGCCGATGTTGCCCAGGCCCAGCACCGCGGTGCCGTCGGAGATCACCGCCACCAGGTTGCCCTTGTTGGTGTAGCGGTAGACGTCCTCGGGGTGCTTCTCGATCTCGCGGCAGGGCTCGGCCACGCCCGGGGTGTAGGCCATGGACAGCTCCCGCTGCGTGGCGCAGGGCTTGGTGCTGACCACCTCGGTCTTACCGGGGATCGGCTTCTCGTGGTAGGCCAGCGACTCTTCCTTGGTTAACTTGACTTTGCTCATCGTTCTCCCATCCTCAACATGCACCTGACCACAAAGACGCGAAGACACAAAGAACGGCGTGGCCTCACGCCAGATTGAGTGTGCCCACGAGTTCGGAGAGGCGTGATATGCCCAGTTCCGCAGCCCGCGCGGCCATCTTCTCGGGGAGTTCGGCCGCGGCGGTCGGTTCGACGAAGTTCCAGGTGCCGACCGACACGGCGCTGGCCCCGGCGATGATGAACTCCAGGGCGTCGTCGGCGGTGGCGATCCCGCCCAGGCCGATGATCGGGGCCTTGGTCGCCTGCCAGACCTGGTGAACCATGCGCAGGGCCACGGGCTTCACCGCCGGGCCGGAGAGCCCGCCGGTGATGTTGGCGAGCTTCGGCCGACGGGTTTTCACGTCGACGGCCATGCCCAGGAGCGTGTTGATGAGCGTCAGGGCGTCGGCCCCGCCGGCCAGAGCCGCCTTGGCCACCTCGACGACATCGGTCACGTTGGGCGAGAGTTTGACGACGAGCGGCAGCTTGGTCTCCGCGCGCACCGCGGCGACCAGGCCCTTGAGCAGTTCCGGCGAGACGCCGAAGTGCAGGCCCTTGGCGCCCACGTTCGGACAGGAGACGTTCATCTCGATGGCTACGATCCCCCCGGTGGCCTCCCGGGTGAGCCGGCCGGCGAGCGTCACGTAGTCCTCGACCGTGCTCCCGGCGATGTTGGCCACCAGCGGCACGCCCAGGTTCCTGGCCTGCGGGAGGATGGTCCGGAGGAATCCGTCTATGCCCGGGTTCTCGAGGCCTATGGCGTTGAGCATCCCCGCGGGGGTCTCGACGATGCGCGGCGGCGGGTTGCCCGAGCGCGGCTTGACGGTCAGGCTCTTCATGACCACCGCGCCGAGCTTCCGCACGTCGGCGACGCGGCTCATCTCCATGCCGAAGCCGAAGGTGCCGCTGGCCACCAGCACCGGGTTGGCGAGGGTCAACGGCCCCAGGCGGGTCGAGAGGTCAACGGCCATCGGCGGGCGCCTTTCCGGAGCCGTCACCGGCGGGCTCGGCGCCGGCCCCGGTCGCCTCCTTGTCGCGGCGGGCCGAGCGCCAGGCGGCCAGCAGGTAGATGCCGATGCCTACGGTCAGCCAGACGTCGGCCAGGTTGAAGGTCGGCCAGGGGTACCCGAAGATCTTGAAGGCCAGGAAGTCGCGCACGCCGTCGAACGCCACGCGGTCCCATAGGTTCCCAGCGGCTCCGGCCAGGACCAGGCCCAGCGCGGTGGTGTACATCCGGCCCCAGCCGCGCCCGGCCATCTCCCGGGGAGGGGCCAGGAACATGATGATGACCATGGCCATCATCAGTACCGTGAAGACGATCAGCGGGCTGTTCCGGCCGGAAAGCTGTCCGAAGAACGTTCCGGTGTTCAGAGCGGTCTCAAGCCTGAAGAATCCGTCGATGACCACGTGTGCCCGATGGATCTGGGGGCTGGACCAGTCGAAGCCCAGCCACTGGAACGCCAGGGACTTGGTGAACAGGTCGGCAGCGGCCCCCAGTACGGCCACGGGCCAGAAGATCAGGTGACGTCTGACGGCGTCGATCATGGCCGTAGCATACCCCATGCCGGCGGCAGCGTCAAATGGACGGAGAGGCGGAATTTTCGCGAACCGCACGGCCTCGGCCGGCGTCCAACCCTGTGTCGCGCGGGTGCGCCGTCAGTCGGTCGACTGGCCGGACACCCGCGGGGAGGAGCCGGAGATGAGTCCTATGAAGCCCCTGAACTTCGCGCGCTTTCTGGTGATCGCGGGCCTGGCCGGGATGTTCGCGCTGGCTGGTCCGGCGAATGCCCTGGCCGGGGCGCCCGCTTCTCCGCCCGACGCCAAGGCTGCAGCGCCGGTCGACGACGTCACCAGCGACGTCACCCAGGGCGCCCTGCGCTTCAAGAACGCCGTTGGCACCTACGTCGAGTGCCCGCTGAAGCGCACCGACGTGCAGGCCGAGATCTCCGGGTTCCTGGCCCGGGTCAAGGTCACCCAGACCTTCGTGAACTCCGCCACAGACCGGATCGAGGCGGTCTACGTCTTCCCCCTCCCCCACAAGTCGGCGGTCGACAGCATGACCATGAAGATCGGCGACCGCAGCGTGGTGGGGGTCATCAAGCGCCGCGAGGTTGCCCGGCAGATCTACGAGCAGGCCATCGCCCAGGGCCACACCGCCGCGCTGCTCGAGCAGGAGAGGCCCAACATCTTCACCCAGTCGGTCGGCAACATCGAGCCGGGCGGCACGGTGCGCATCGAGATCACCTATGTGGACGCCCTCGACTATGACATGGGCGTCTACGCCTTCCACTTCCCGATGGTCGTCGGCCACCGCTACATCCCCGGCGGCGCGGTCTCCGGCCGGAGCGGAACGGGCACGGCGCCCGACACCGATCGGGTCCCGGACGCCAGCCGGATCACCCCCCCGCGCATCCCGCCTGGCGCGGAGCGCAGCGGTGCGGACATCTCCCTATCGGTCCAGCTCGACGCCGGCGTGCCCGTCCAGGACCTCAAGTCCGTCAACCACAAGGTGGAGATGAAGCAGACCGGCCGCTCGACCGCCACCTGCCGGATCGCCGGCGGCGACACCATCCCCAACAAGGACTTCGAACTCCGCTACAAGGTGGTCGGCGACAAGCCGGAGATGGCCATCCTGGCCCACGCCGACAGCGGCAAGGACGGCTATTTCATGCTCATGGTCCAGCCCCGGGAGGACGAGGCGCTCAAGAAGGCCCCGCCGCGCGAGGTCACCTTCCTGGTGGACGTGTCCGGCTCGATGGGCGGGCCGCCGACGGCCAAGGTCAAGCAGGCCATGCGCGAGTTCCTGCAGCAGTCCAGCCCCCGGGACAAGATCCAGCTCATCACCTTCGCCGGCAGCGCCCACAAGCTCTTCCCGAAGCCCGTGGAGAGCACGCCGGAGAACATCAAGAAGGTCGTGGAGTTCGCCGAGGGCTATGAGGGCGGCGGCGGCACCGAGATGCTCAAGGGCATCAAGGCGGCCATTGAGGACCCGCTCGACGCCGAGCGCGTGCGCATCGTGATCATGCTCACCGACGGCTACATCGGCAACGAGGCCGAGATCATCAAGGAGGTCGGCGCCAAGTGCGGTGACAAGATCCGCTTCTGGTGCATCGGCATCGGCAACTCCGTCAACCGCTTCCTGGTCGACGGCGTGGCCAAGCAGGGCGGTGGCATGGGCAAGGTGCTCAGCCTGAACAGCAAGCCCGACGAGGTCAAGGAGCTGGTCGGAGAGATCGTGCTCCGCATCCACCGGGCGCAGCTGGCCAACATCGCCATCAACTGGGGCGGCCTGAACGTCTACGAGACCTACCCGGCGCGGGTGCCGGAGCTGTGGGCCGGCCGGCCGGTGGTGGTCTTCGGCCGCTACGCCGGTCACGGCAAGAGCCGCGTGCGCATCTCCGGCGAGGCCGAGGGCCAGGCCGTGTCCTTCGAGGTGGCGGCCGAGCTGCCCAAGAGCGAGCCGGACAACGACGCCCTGGCCGTGACCTGGGCCCGGCAGAAGATCGAGAGCCTGATGGAGTCGGTGGCCTACGAGGATTCCCCCGAGGTCATCGAGGAGGTCACCAAGATCGCCCTGGAGTACCGGCTGATGAGCCAGTACACCAGCTTCGTGGCCGTGGACGAGAAGACCCTGAAGGACCTGGACGTGGTCAAGCCTCCGCGCCGCGTGGCCGTGCCCGTCCCGGTGCCCGAGGGCGTCAATCCGGCCTGCTTCGGCTACGCCGGCGTGGGCGGCCCGGTCGCCGAGGAGATGGATGCCCTGAGCGACGTGGCCTTGGGTGGTGGCAAGGGCGAGGGGCTCCGCAAGTCGCTGGCGCTTGCCCCGTCCATGCCCATGCCCACGTCCAAGCCGAGCGGCGCCTACGCCCCGGCGAAGGAGATGAAGGCGCTCGAGAGGCGCGAAGCTTCCTCCGGAAGATACTTCCGCCTGCGCGACGGCCAGGCCCAGAACCGGTTGGGCGCGAAGGCCGGGGAGTACGCCAAGGCACAGTCCGGGGCGGGATACGCGGCCGGGGCCATGGCCCCCAGCGCTCCTCCGCCGATGATGGCCTACGCGCGCGGCGACTCGGCGGGCAGCGTGCTCATGGCCCTGACCTCGAGCGAGAAGGACCTGGGCGAGGTGGCCGCCAAGAAGTTGCCTGACCGTGAGACCGACAAGGCTGCCGGGCAGGCCGGCGCCTGGACCGGCAACGCCCTGAGCGAAGGCGCCCGGAAGCGCTCCGAGGCCGATGGCAAGAAGGCCAAGGACCTGCTCGCCGCCGCCGCCAAGCTGCTGGCCGACGGCAAAGTCGAGGCCGCCCGCGGGGCCTACCAACTGGCCTGGCTCTTCGACGAGTCCCGCATGGGCGGGGGCGAGGTCGGCGCCGAGGCCCAGTCCAAACTGGAGGAGATCGAGGCGGCGTTCAGCGCCGGCCGGCTGGCCGCCGAGTCGCGCCTGAAGGCCCGCGTGGACGTGGTCATTCGCGAGCGCGGGCTGGCCGAGGCCCTGGCCGACGTGGCCAAGGCCGCAGGGCTCCGGCTCTCCGTGGTGCCCGGGTCGATCGAGGACATCACCCGCCTGCTGGGCGAGCGCTCCACCCGGATCACCTACCTGGACCTGCGCCGCTGCTCGGCGGCCGACGCCATCGACGCCATCTGCGGCCCGGCCCATCTGGACTACACCGCGGGGCGGGGCACGCTCACCGTCTGGTCGGCCCGGCGCGGCGCATTCGAGGCGCCCTGGACCTACGACGTGGCCACCCTGGCCATCCCCGACGCCAAGGAGCTGGGGGACGGCAAGGACTGGCAGAAGGGCGTGAAGGCCGCCGGCGAGGCCGCCGAGGAGTTCCTGGCCGCGGCCCGCAAGGCCCTCGGCTCGACGCGCGACGAGGACTGCTTCTGGTTCGCGCCCGGGCAACTGGCCGTCTTCGGGGACGCCGAGGCCCACGGCAGGATGGAAGGCTTCGTGGCCTCCATGGAGAAGGGCGAGGGCCCGCTCGGTAAGAAGGCCTCGGACCGCGCCGCAGCCCGCAAGGGGCTGATGGCCCGCGCCGACGAGGCCGCCGCGGACCGCGAGGCCTACGCGGCGCTCTCCGGGGCGAGCTGGAAGCTGCTCGCCGCGGCCGCGGCCGGCGAAGCCGACGTCGAATCGCTCACCTGGCTGGAGTCGGCCTGGAAGAGCACCTTCGCCAGGCAGCTGGCCGGCACGAGCCGGCCGGTCACCGCGCTGCGTTCGGCCTGGGCGGTCACCGAGAGCGCTCTGACGCTCAGGTCCGACCGGGAGCTGACCGCGCTGGCCAGGCGCTCGCTGGGCGAGACCGGGTCGGCGGCCGACGCGGCGCTGGAGTCGCTGGCCAAGAACCCCGAGGATGGCGGCGCCTACCTGGCGACGCTCTACGCGGCCATGGCCCTGCGCAACGGCGCGGAGCTCAAGCTGGTCGGGGCCGACCGGTCGTCCGGATACCTCGAGAAGGCGCGGCCGCTGCTGACCGCCGCGAAGAAGGACAGCGCCCTGGAGCCGGTCCGGGTCATCGCCCGCACGCTGCTGGCGCCCGCCGGCGAGAAGCCGGCCGACGTCAAGGAGCTGGCCGGCGTTCTCCAGAAGGGGATCCACGGCGACGACCTGCTCGCGCTGGCCGCGCTGGCCGCCCGCCGCGCCGGGGATGCGACCTGGCTGGCCTTCCGGTCCGACCGCGACCGCCTGCGCGACGGCGGCGCCTCCGGCCCGGTGGTGCTGCTGGCCAGCCGCCTCAACAAGCCGCTGTTGCCCTCGGCCAGGTAGTAGCCAGTAGGAGCCCAAAGGCTTCCGGCCCTCCCCGGAAGTCAACCCCGCGCCGGACGGTCCTCGTGGACCGTTCCGGCGCGGTTCCTTTCGTGCTGTCCGGGAGACGTAGCGGGGCCGCTCACCACTCCAGGGCGGCGGTCGGCGCGTCGGCCAGCGTGGAGGCGAAGAAGTCGGCGCCGGCCAGCTGTTCGCGGCTGAAACTGGTGGTCAGCGCCAGGCACCTCGCGCCGGCGGCCCTGGCCGCGGCCACGCCGTTGACCGCGTCCTCGACCACCAGGCAGTCGGCCGCGGCCAGTTCCAGGCGGCGCGCGGCCAGCAGGAAGATGTCCGGGGCCGGCTTCTTCCGCTCTACGTCCAGGCCGTTGACCAGGGCGTCGAAGGTTCCGTCCGGCAGCCGGAGCTCCCGGAGGTTTATGCGCATCTTGACCTCGTCGGCGCTGGTGGCCACGGCCAGCCGCAGGCCGCGGGCGCGGCAGCTTCCGAGAAAGGCATGGACGCCGGGAAGCGGTCCGAGCCGGCCGCGGACGATTTCGTCATAGAGCGCGTAGGTCCGGGCCTTGTCGCGCCCGAGGTCGATGGCGAAGCCGTGGCGCTCGGCCACGCCGCCCAGGTAGCGGTTCTCGCCGGTGCCGACGAACGGCAGGAAATCGTCTGGATGCGTCGTGACGCCATGTTCCGCGAACATGCGCATGGCCGCCTCGCAGATGAAGCGCTCGGAGTCGACCAGCACCCCGTCCATGTCGAAAATCACGCCGCGGATCATGGTGTCGGTCCGGGCTTCAGCGGCCCCGTTCGATCTCCGGCACGTCTTCGGGCGGCGGGATGGTGCGGGTCTTGGGCGGCTTGCCGGGTGGATCAGCGGCCGGCGGCGTCCGCGAGGGATCGGGCGCCGGCTTGGCCTCCGGCTTCGGGTGGCCGTTCCCAGGGATGATGGAGTGGTCCTTGGCGTCGGGGTTGGGAGGCGGCGCCGGCACCAGCACCGGCACGAGCCGCTCGGCTTCGGCGGCGGCGCGGCGCGACGCGGCCAGCAGCTCGTCGCGGTTGACGGGCGGGGCCGGCTCCAGACGGTAGTGAATGCGGCGTTCGTCGACCACCTCTCCGGGCCAGAGCACCTCGGCGACCAGGTCCGCCCCGGCCAGCTCGTAGAACTTCGGAGGCACCGCGCCGCCGGCCCTGACCGGCGCCCAGCCGCTCTTGCGCAACTCTATCAGGTAGGTCCCGTGGTACCGGAAATCCAGCTTGACCGGAGTGAACCCGGCCGGATGGCCGTTGACCACCACCTGCGCCCCGGAGGGTTCGCTGGTGATCTCCAGCGTGCGCCGGACGCAGCCCGAGCCGGCAAGGACGGCGGCGGCCAAGGCCAGCCCCAGGAGCTTCGCCGGGCGGATAATTCCCACGGTCAGTCCAGGGAAATCTCTTCGATGGCCATCCGGGCGGTATCCAGCACCGCCACCGTGTGGCGCCCGTAGAGCCAGCCGCCGCACTCGCCGGGGTTGAGCACCAGCGGCTTGGTGCGCTCGAGGCCCGCCACGTGGGTGTGTCCGACGATGACCAGGTCGACGCCGGCCTTGGCCTGCTCGGTGATCTGGGCAATGGAGTGGGCCACCAGGATCTTCCTGCCGTCGATCTCCAGGAGCCGTGGGCCGTCGCAGATCCCGGGCAGCAGATCGGCGAGGCCCTTGCGCTCACCGTCGTTGTTCCCGTAGATCGCGTGGATGGGGAGCTTGGCGGCGCGCAGGGCCTTGGCAGCGAAGGGCGAGATCACGTCCCCGGCGTGGATCAGCGCCTCGCACTTGCGCGCGGCGAAGGCGGCCAGGGCCTTCTTGATCTTGGGGATGTTGTCGTGGGTGTCCGAGATGATGCCGATCTTCATCGCGCGCTCTCCCCCGATTCCCACTGTCGCAGCGCTGTGATTCTAAGAGCAGCGGCCGCGGCCGTCAAGAACGACTTGGGCTCTAAACTACGCTTCAGCGCGCCATGCCTCAATTCTCGCGAAGTGAGTGTTTGGCCGATTCACGCGTGTCAGATAGGGTCAATTAATTTAGCTATTTTCATAGACTAGTGGGCAGCGCGTGGTGTAATACTGCGTGGCAGTCTGTGGCAGATGAGTGGCAGAAGTGACTGCACGGAGGGGGTCATGGGTCTGAAAACAGCTGTCAGAAGCAGAGGCCAGAGTACCCTGCTCGGCCAGCTTCGCGAGGAGATTACCTCCAGCTACTACCGGGATGGTGGTTTCCTGCCATCCACCCGGGACCTGGCCGGGCGGTTTGGAGTGTCCTCGGAAACGATCCGGCGCAGCCTCAAGCAGCTTGAGGACGAGGGCGTCCTGCATGCCGAGCCGCGCTCCGGTTTTCGTGTGTCCGCCCCGGCCCAATCCGGCCGCGCCCGCCCGATAGCCTACATCACCGACTACCAGGCTGACTTGTCCGACGCCCAGCCGGCGACCTGGGCGCTGTCGCTGGCCTTCCAGGGGATGGCTGCGGAGCGGGGCAGGTCGCTGCTGGGCGCCCACGGCAAGGGCCGTTCGGCTGTTGAGGTGCTCGACCAGATCCGGGCCGGCAACGCCTCCGGCGTGGTCCTCGACACCATGGACGAACAGCTCCACGCCGGCATTCTCCAGGCCGGGCTCCCGGTGGTCATGGTCAACTCCTGGTTCGAGGACGCGGTCGTGGATGTCGTCCTCCAGGACAACTACCGCGGCGGTTTTCTGGCCGCGGAGCACCTGTTCGCCAGCGGGGCGAGGCGCATCGCCTGGATCGGCGCGACCGCGGAGTTCTGCCACAGCCGGGAGCGCTTCGCGGGAGCCGGAGCCGCACTCTCCACGCACGGCCTGCGCATCGCCGACGACTGCGTCTGCGGCCGCGAGAAGGCCGGAGTGCAGGAGGACATCAGCGCGCTGCTGGCCAGGGCCGACCGGCCCGACGGGGTCCTGGCCTTCGGGCCGGCGGGCCTGGCCGCCCTGGTGGCAAGCGCCGGCAGTCTCGGGCTGACCGTCGGGCGGGACTTCCAGGCGGTCGGCTGGACCGTCGAGGAGGGCTACGACCTGCACTACCGACCGGTCTTCGGCGGCGGTCCTGTGCCTCCTGCGGTGGTCTGGAGCGCACGGGAAATGGCCGAGCGGGCGCTCGAACTCCTCGAGCAGCGCAGCGCTGCCGCCGGCCGCCGCCCGGTCCGGGTCTGCGTGCCGACTGCGATCCGGCTGCATGGAGCTAAGGAGGACTCGCGATGATGCCCCGCGCGATGCTGACGCTGTCTGCCCTGATGCTGGTCGCCCTCGCCGCCGGCGGAGAAGCCGCGCCGGCCGGAGCGGGGACGGAGCCGCTGACCGTCTTCGTCCTGGCCGGGCAGAGCAACATGGACGGCGGCGGCGTGGTCGAGGAGCTACCGGCGGAGCTCAAGGGCCCGCAGGCCAGCGCGCTCTTCGTGCGCTTCTGGGACACGCAGTTTAAGCCGCTCGATCCTGCCAAGCTCGGCAAGAGCTTCGGGCCGGAACTAACGTTCGGAAACGAGATGGCCAAGGGCCTGAAGCGCCCGGTGGGCATGATCAAGCTGTCCTCCGGGGGAACCAGCATCGAGCAGCACTGGAACCCGGTGACCTTCGACAAGGAGAAGCACGTCGGCGAACTCTACAAGCGACTGACCGGCTACGTGACCGGGATCCAGGGCAAGCAGAAGAACGTCAGGGTCGCCGGCATGATCTGGATGCAGGGTGAGGCCGACGCCAAGTACCACTCCAAGACCGTCGAGCAGTACCGGGACAAGCTCGAGGCCCTGATCGACGGCTGCCGGAAGGAGTTCGGCAACGAGGACATGCCCTTCGTGTGCGGACGAATGAACGCAAGCGGCCAATACGAGAAGCAGGTCCGCGAGGCCCAGACCACGGTGAAGCGCAAGAACTACGCCTGGATCGACTGCGACGACCTCGAGAGGCACGCCGACAAACTGCACTACAACTCCAAGGGCCAGCTAGAGCTCGGCCGGCGCTTTGCCGCGGCCATGCTCAAGCTTATGAACGAGGCGCCGAAGGCGGACGGCCCGGTCAAGGGGGACGGAAAATGAGGAAGCTGGCAGCCTACGCCGGGATACTCCTCGGGGCAGTTTCGGCCGCGGCCTCGGCGGCCGAGCCGGCCACCTCCTTCGCGGCGAAGCCCGCGGCGGTCCGGGCCGGCGACAAGGTGACCATCAGCTTCGCCGCCTCCGGTAAGACCGATGTGGAGGTGGCGATCCTTGACGCCAAGGGCGAGGTGGTGCGCCATCTGGCGGCGGGAGTGCTGGGTGGGGAGGGCGCTCCGCCCGCCCCGCTGAAGGCGGGCCTGGCGCAGAGCCTGGAGTGGGACGGCCGGGACGACTACGGCCAGCCCGTCGCCAACGCCGGCGGCTGTTCGGTGCACGTCCGGCTGGGCATGGGCGCCAAGCTCGACAAGATCGTCGGCGGCGACCCCTACGCCTTCTGGACGGATTCGAGCGGCCAGGGCGACCACTCCCAGTGGAGGGTGACCGGCCTGGAAGCCAAGCCCGACGGCAACGTGTACCTCTTCGGCACCATCACCTCCACCGGACTGCCGGCGCTGCGCCAGTACGACGCCAGGGGCAACTACCGCCGCACCGTCTTCCCTCCCCCCGCGGGCAAGCCGCTCGACGACGTGAAGGGCTGGGGCGTCAACGTGCGGGCCGACGGGACCTACTCGCTGCGGGCCAGCTACGGCTGGTGCAGCACCCTGCCGAGCTGGCCGGTGGTGTGCGGCGGCGGGGACGGCGGCAGGCTCTGGTGCGCGTACCTGATGCCAACGCCGGAGAGTGGCACGCTGTGCCTGGCGAGCCTGCCCAGCGACGGGAATCGGCAGATGACCGTCGGGACAGACGGCACGCTGCGCCAGTCCGCTCCGGCCGAGGCGCTGGGCGGCGAGCCGCTGCCCAAGGTCGGCCTAGTCGCCCCGATCTTCTCGGCGCTGGCCCCGGACGGGAAGAGCCTGTACGTCAGCGGCCTGGCCGTGAAGACCGCCGGCTTCTGGCGCGAGGGGCAGGTCTGGAAGCTCGACCTGGCCTCGCGCAAGACGACGGCCTTCTTCGCGCTGGCCGAGGAGGAGATGAAGGACCGTTCGGCGATCGGCCACAGCGATCCCAACCCCTACTCGGCGCTCCAAGGCGTGGCCGTCGACGCCGAGGGCCGCGTCTTCGTCTGTGACCGCCTGAACAAGCGCCTCGCCGTGCTGGACAAGGACGGCAAGCTCATCCGGACGATCCCGGTGACGAACCCCGATGCCGTCGCGGTCAACCCCAAATCCAAGGCGGTCTACGTGACGACGCGCTTCGGCAACTACGGCGGCAACGGGGAACTCAAGCTGCTCAAGTTCAGCGACTGGTCCAAGGACAACGCCCCGGCGGCCACCGTGCCCCTCCGGACGGGAATCGGCAAGTTCAGGGAGAGTTCGCACCTGGCGCTGGCCGAGGACAAGGGCGAGACCATGGTCTGGGTCGCCTACACCACGCTGCCGGCGCGCGTCTACCGGGACGCAGGGGCGGGGCTCGAACTGGTCAAGGACTTCTTCGAAGCCGGTCCGCAGCGCGCCCTGGACATCGGACACATGATGATGGACCCGAAGACCGGCGATGCCTACCTCTGCGGCTCGCAGAGCTTCCTGTTCCGGGTCCGGGACTGGCAGAACCCGAAGTTCGAGTACTGCATGCTGGACGCCAAGACGCGGCTCAATTCCTCGAGCCTGGCCATCGACGTGCGCAGCCGGCATCTGTACACGGTGGGGCACTACCGGGACCCGTTCCATCGGTGGGCGCTGGATGGCGAGTTCTTCACGCCCGCGCCGGTCGCTGGCTCCAACGACATCGTGCCGCCGATCACCTGCGCGTGGGTGTTCACCGGCCTCTGGAGGCGGGGCATGGCGGCGGCCCCGGGCGGGGGCCTGGCGACGCTGGGCGTGGTGATAGAGAAGGGCGGCCGGATTGACGATTACAGCGGCCCCCTGAACTACTTCAAACCCGATCCCGCCAAGACGCCCTGGCAGGGGCTCCGGTTCAACGGGTTCGGCGGCAAGAACCCCAACTCGGGCGGCGTCCGGTTCGACTCCCGCGGCAACCTGTACGTCGGCCTGTGCGACGGCAAGCCCAAGAACGTGCCGCCGGGGTTTGAGAAGGACCCGGACTTCGCGGCCCGCACGGGGCGGATCTACAAGTACGCCCCGACGGGGACCGTCGAGGGGGGCGACCTGTTTCCCACGGAGCCCGCGGCGCCGGCCAAAGTTTACGACGTTCATTACGGCTCGCTCTCGGCCTCCTCGCACTTCGGGGTGGACGGCTACGGCCGGATCTACTACCCGACCGGACTCTTGCCTCAGGTCTCGGTCATGGACAACGAGGGCAACCGCGTCCTGGCCTTCGGCACCTACGGCAACCGCGATTCGCTGGGCGGGCTGCCCGGCGACCTGGTGCCCACCAAGGACGTCCCGATGGCCTGGCCCAACAGCGTGGACGCGAACGACGAAGTCATCTGCGTGTCAGACATCCTCAACGTCCGCCTGATGCGGCTGGCCAAGACCTTCGCGGCCGCCGAGACGGTGGGGATAAAGTGAAGGTGTGTGTGAGTATGTGGGTGTGTGAGTGCGTGAGCAGACGACTTGCGTACCCACACACTCACATACTCACACACCCACATACCTCCTCGTAGCCGGCAAGGAGACCGAAGCATGTCCAAGCTGAACATTCTGGCCACCGCGCTCCTCCTGGGCACAGCGGCAGCCGGAGGCGAAGCCGCCGCCCCCGGCGCCGTGCAGGTCTGGAACGCGGCGCCGTGGCAGACCGTGGCGGTCGGCGATTTCACCGGCACCAACCCGGAGATGAAGGCGCTCAAGCCCATCGAGCTGCTCGGGACGCGCAACGGGGTCTGCTCCGGCTTCGTGGTGGTCACCCGGGAAGGCGCGGCGCTCAAGGGGCTCAAGGCCTCGGCCGGGGAGCTGAGCCAGGCCGGCGGGGGCAAGGGGAGAGTTGCCGCCGAGCGGATCCAGGTCCGCTTCGCCGACCTGGCCCGGGCGCAGACCAGCCACATGCCCGCGCACCGTTTCGACCGGTTGCTGGACCAGGCTCCGCCCGAGGTTCCGGCGGTGGCTCCCGGTGTGGTCAAGGCCTTTAAGAAGGACTTCGCTCCGAAGAGCACGACCCCGGTGGCCACCGCCCCGGTGTGGGTCACAGTGCGCGTGCCGGCCGACGCGCTCCCCGGGGAGTACGAGGGCAAGCTCTCGGTCGAGGCCGAGGGGCTCCCGGCAACGGCTGTGCCGGTGAAGCTCAAGGTCCACGACTGGGTGCTGCCCGCGCCCAAGGACTTCCGGGTCCGGACCATCGGCTGGATGAACCCGGAGGCGCTGGCCAAGCACTACGAGGTCAAGCTCTGGTCCGAGGAGCACTTCAAGCTGATGGGGCGCTCCATGGAGCTGATGCTCGAACTCGGCAGCCGGCACATCCAGATCGACGTGACCCAGTACTACCCGTCCCGAGACAACGCCGACACCATGATCAAGTGGGTCCGGCAGGCGGACGGCAGCTACAAGTACGACTTCACGGTCTTCGACAAGTACTGCGACCTGGCGGCGGCGAAGCTCGGCAAGCCCTTTCCGGTGCGTCTGAACATGTGGAAGGGGCCGAGGAACGGCGGCGGCGGGGAGACCGACAACTATCCCAACACCAGGGTGCTGGTGCTCGATCCGGCTTCCGGTGCCGTCTCGGAGCTCGAGGGCCCGAAGAAGCTCGGCTCCGAGGAGATGAAGGCCTTCTGGAAGCCGGTCATGGACGAGATCCGCGTGCGCCTCGAGAAGCGGGGCTGGATGGACGTGGCCGGCCCGAACTGGATGTGCTACTGCGGTGGGATGACCAAGGAGCTGGCCAGCATGGTCAAGTCCATCTGGCCGGACGGCAAGTGGCTCGACGTCACCCACAGCCGCCAGCTCAAGTACCCGACGCTCGACGGCGGCTTCGCGCCGGTCTTCGTCTCGTCCACCGTGTGGTCCGAGGGGACGTTCGACGCCTATGTCAAATGGAAGTCCGGGCCGTACCCGCGGCAGTACGCCAACAAGTTCGACCCGGCCACGGCCGTGTGCAGCCACGCGCGGGTCCAGTGGCGCGAGGCGGACTGGCCCGCCCTGTGGACGCTGCGCACCAAGCACGAGGACGTGATCCTCAAGGGCAACGACGGCGTGGAGTGCGTCGGGATCGATCACTTCCCGATCAAGGACCCCAAGGGCCGCTGGCGCGGCGGCGACTGGAGCGCCTTCGCCCAGGGCCCCAACAACGGCATGCTGGCCGTTCTCGGCGCGGGCGACACCGGGCCGATCGGCTCGGAGCGCTTCGAGGCCATGCGCGAGGGCATCCAGCTCTGCGAGGCCATGGTCTTCATCCAGAAGGCCGTCGAGGCCAAGAAGCTCGCCGGCAACCTGGAGGCCAGGGCCAACAAGGTCCTCGACGACCGGGCCAGGGCCATGACCGCGTGCCTCAAGCCCACCGGCTACCGCGGCGGCGTCTACGTGGACCTGGACGAGTACGCCAAGGCCGCCCGCGAGCGCGACGACCTGCTCTACGCCACGGCCGCCGAGGTGGCCCGGGCCACGGCCGGCAAGTGAAGGAAGGAGTCCGCCGATGAGAATGCTGCTGCTGAGCCTGTGCCTCGCCGCTCTCTGCGGTGCCCGGGCGGCCGCCGGCGCGGCCGACGGTGACGCCGCGGCGCTCCTCGAGAAGACCGGCGCCAAAGGCGGGCTCTGTCTGGTCGTTGGCGCCAAGGACACAGAGCTGGCCAAGGCGCTCGCCGCCAAGAGCACGCTCTACGTGCAGGTGCTCCAGCCCGACGCCAAGCTCGCCGCGGCCTGGGGCGCGGATCTGGCCAAGAGCGACTTCGCCGACCGCGAGAAGCTCGGACTGCGCAATGCCGCCTTCGACGCGGAGCACTACAGCACCCACCTCTTCAACCTGATCGTCGTCGATGACGCCGCGGCACTGGGCCCCTTCGGCTCCGCTCAGGGCAAGCAGGCCAAGCTCGCCGACCTCTGCCGGATCCTCGTGCCCAAAGGCTGTGTCCTCTTCCGCGCCGCGCCGGAGGGCTATGCCGCCGAGGCCGCGGGGCTCAAGATGGAGTCGCTCTCGGCCGGGGGCTTCGCCGCGGGTTTCCGTAAGCCGGTCCTGCCGCCGCCGGAGTGGAAGCCCTGCGACATGCTCAAGTGGAAGGCCGGACCGGGCGGAGTGGGCGAGCATGCCGAGATCGTGGTGAAGGACGGCACGCTGGCCTACACCGACCGTTTTGAGAACGAGGGCGACCTGACCGTGCCGGCCGGCCAGTACATCGTCCGCGACGCCTACAACGGCCGCACGCTCAGCAGCGAGCCGCTGGGGGCGCGCAAGCCGAACTGGTACGCCCCGGCCGTTGCCAAGACGCTTGCGCCCATCAAGCCCGCGCCCGCCAAACCCTGGGAGGAGCGCGGCCAGGGCGGCGGGTGGCAGGCGGTGAAGGAGCGGAGCGACGGCAAGACGGACCTGCCCTTCTTCGGTGGGCACTGCTCCGGCCCGGTGCAGCTCGGAAAGTACGTCGTCTACCACTACAACATCTGGGTGAACACCGAGACCGGCGAGCGGGTCTTCCCGAACTTCCTGCATCCGTCCTGCCAGTTCGGTCAGGTGCCGGGCAATGCCATGGTCTACAACTTCTGCAGCTCCAAGCCGGGGATCGTCGCTGGGGCCACGGCGCTGGCGCCGGCCGACACGACCTTCGACCAGGAGCCGGGCGGCAAGGTCCGGCAGAGCTTCGGCGCTGCGCCGCAGGGCGCGCCGGCCGCCGCCGACGAATGGCCGATGTTCCGGGCAAGCCCCTCCCGGGGCAACTCCTGCGCGGCCTCGCCCGGCGACAAGCCGGCCAAGGCCTGGGAGGTGCAGCTGGGGCTTGGCGGCAAGCCCTACGGCATCATGAGCGGCGAGCGCACCGGGCTGACCCAGCCGGTCTCTGCCTGGGGGCTGGTGGTCGTGTCGGACATCGACGCCGAGCGCATCGTCGCCCTGAACGCCGCCGACGGCAAGCAGAAGTGGGCCTTCCACGTCGGCAGCCGCGTGGACTTCCCTCCGACGCTCTACAACGGACTGTGCCTCTTCGCCGCCAAGAACGGCTGGGTCTACGGCCTCAACGCCCAGACCGGAGAGCTGGTCTGGCGCCTGCTCATCCCGGCGCGCGAGCGCTACATCGGCTGGCAGGAGAAGCTCGGCAACCTCTGGCCGGTGCGCTGCGACGTCCCGATCGTAAACGGCGTCGGGTACGCTGCGGCCGGCCTGGGCAGCGCGGTGCAGGGCGGGCTCCGGGTGGTGGCCTTCAAGGCCGAGACCGGCGAGCCGGTCTGGAGCCAGGTCTACGACGACGGACCCAAGAGCGCGGAGCGGCAGTTCACCGCCGACCTCTTCACCTGGGGCAGCTGGCAGAACCGGACCATCATGAAGATGGGCGCCTGCACCATCGACCCGGCCACGGGCAAGAGGTCGCTCGACATGCAGGGCGGCCTGACGGCGAACTTCGACGGGTACCTGGACATCGGCAACAGCCTGTCCAGGACCATCGCCGATATCGGTGGATACCTGATGGGCGACCGCAAGGCCCGGGGCCGTCTCGTGGCCTTCGATGCCGACCTCAGCGTGGCCCACACCTACGCCTGGGGCTGTGTCACCTGGGAGAGCTACGGAGAGGGCCGCAACAAGGGCAAGCCGATGCCGCTCAACCTGTTCGCCAAGAAGGACGCCGCGGCCAAGGAGCCGCTCTGGAAGTCGCCGGACATCGAGCTCGTCGCCGACGACATCGTCATCACTCCGCAGCGCATCTACGTGGTCGGGCACTACCAGCGGGTCAAGAAGGGCTCTGAGATCTGGGTGCTCTCGCGCGAGGAAGGCAAGGTCCTCAACACCATCCCGGTGGACGGCTACCCGGCCTTCATGGGGATGTCGGCGGCCGGCAAGCGGCTGTTCGTCAGCACCCGTGAGGGCAAGCTGCTCTGCTACGAAAACAAGTAGAGGGGGAAAACACCATGCTGCGTCCGATCGCCTTTGCCGCCATGCTGCTCGTCGCCGGGACGTTCCTGTGTCCGGCCCTGGCCGGAGCCGCCGACGGCGACGTCGCGGCGCTCCTCGATAAGACCGGCGCCAAGGGCGGTCTCGGTCTGGCCGTCGGCGCCAAGGACCCTGAGCTGGCCAAGGCGCTGGTCGCCAAGAGCGCGCTCTACGTCCAGGCCCTCCAGCCGGACGCGAAGCTCGCCGCCGCCTGGGGCGCGGAGTTCGCCAGGCAGGACTTCGCTGACCGCGAGAAGCTCGGAGTCCGCAACGCGGCCTTTGATCCGGAGCACTACGGCACGAACCTCCTCAACCTGATAGTGGTTGAGGACGCCGCGGCGCTCGGCAAGGCCAAGCTCGCCGACCTCTGCCGGATCCTCGCCCCGGGCGGCTGCGTGGCCATGCGCTCGGCGCCGGCCGGCTTCGCCGAGGAGGCCAAGGCCCTCGAGATGACCGCAGTGACGGTCGGCGGCTTCCCGGCCGCCTGGCGCAAGCCGGTCAAGCCCATCGAGTGGCAGCCGGCGGACAGCCTCAAGTGGCGCGCCGGGATGCGCGCGCACATGTCCACCGGCATCTGCGGCCCGACCCACGGGGCCGGCCGGTTCTTCTACCGCGAGTGGCTGGAGGCCGAGGGCTGGCCCAACAGCACCACGCACCTCGTCGCCCGCGACGCCTACAACGGCCGGGTCCTCTGGATCAGACAGGAGAATGCCCCCTGGAGCCAGTTCGGCGGCGGAATGTATTCCCGGGCGAACTGGACCATGGCTGCCGACGAGGCCGGGCGGCTCTTCGCCGTCACCAAGGACGGCAAGCTGGTCTGCCTGGACGGGGCGACCGGCGAGCAGCGCTTCGAGCTGGTGGCCTCCGGGGCCAGGCCGGGCTACGTTACCACGCACCTGGACAAGTACGTGCTCTTCGCCAACACGGTTTTCTCGGCCGCCGACGGCAAACAACTCTGGAAGTCGGGCGGCAAGTACGTGGCGCTTCACGAGGAGACGCTCCTTGAAAGCGACGGCGGCACGCTCCGGGCCCGGAAACTGGCCGACGGCGCGGAGATCTTCAAGGCGGACCTGTCCTGGCGCGGCGAACGGGTCAAGAAGGGCCTGGGCCTTGTCCACCTGGGCAGCCACATCCTCGTGACCGAGGGAGGGCGCTGGGAGCGGCCCTACGTGGTCACCGCCCTCAACCCCACCACCGGCGAGAAGCTCTGGTCGCACGAGCTCGGCGGCATCTTCGCCCTGCCGGCCCGGGGCAAGGACGTGGCGACGTTCGACGGCGACGTGAGCTTCACCAAGTTGGGGGACAAGCTGCTGGTCTACTCAGGCACGCCGTATTTCCACGAGAAGGGCGACAATCAGAAAGAGGTCCACTTCACCAAGATCGACCTGGCCACCGGCAAGGCCGAGAAGGAGGACTACGGACCCAAGGGCAAGCTCTTCGGCAGCACCTGCAACAACGGCAGCGCCCGGCGCCTGGGCGACTACCTCTTCTACTGGCACAACGTCTGGCTGAAGCTCGAGACCTTCGAGCGCCGCTTCCCCTACCTGGTGCACCCCAACTGCTTCCTGCCCTCGCCGGCCGCCTACGGGATGATCTACAACTCCCCGGGCCGCAAGGGCGGCAGCATCCAGGGGGTCACCGCCATCGGGCCGGCGGACATCAAGTTCGACCAGGCCCCCGGCGGCAAGGTGCTGGTGCGTTGCGGCCCGGCCCCGGCCGGAGGCGAGCCGACCGCGACGACCGACTGGCCGACCTTCCGGGCCAACAACGCCCGCGGAAACGCGGTGGCCGCCGACCTCGGCGCCAAGCTCGAGAAGGTCTGGGAAGTCCAGGTCGGACTCGGCGGCCGGACCTACGGGCGGATGTACGCCGAGCGCACCGGACTCACCCAGGCGACCGTGGCCTACGGGACGGCCTACGTCGCCGACATCGACGCCCAGCGCATCGTGGCCCTCGACCTCAAGGACGGCAAGCAGCGCTGGGTCAGCCATCTCGGCAGCCGGGCCGACTTCCCCCCGACGCTCTACAAGGGGCTCTGCCTGGTAGCCACCAAGGACGGCTTCGTCCACTGCCTGGACGCGAAGACCGGCGCGCCGGTCTACCGGCTGCTGGTCGCCCCGCGTGAGCGCCTCATCGGCGGCCAGGAGAAGCTCGAGAGCCTTTGGCCCGCCGCCGCCGACGTGATGGTCGGCAAGGACGGCGTGGCCCACGCCAGCGCCGGCTTCGCCGCGACCATCCACGGCGGCAACCGCGAGGTGGCCTTCAAACCCGAGACCGGCGAGGTCGTCGAGGCCAAGGTCAACTTCGAGGAGTTCGCCGACTCGGGTTACCCGGGGCCGAAGAACCACACCGGCATCTTCACCGAGCCCCTGCCCGGCGGCTGGCAGCTATCGAGCCGGGCCATCGACGACATGCTCGGCTACGGCAACAGCGTCTCGCGAACCAACGAGGACCGCGCCCACGAACACTTCGGTGACCAGGCCGGCGTCGGCCGGAGCCGGGCCGGCGGGCGGGTGATCGCCTTCGACGAGAAGCTCTGCGTCGCGCACTTCATGACCTATGGCGGCCAGTCCTGGGACATCAAGAACCCTCTGCATCTGGTGGCCGGGGACAAGGACCCCAAGAAGCCGCTCTGGAAGTCGGAGCCCATCGAACTCGTCGCCGACGACATCGTGCTGACGCCCAAGTTCGTTCACGTGGTTGGCCACTACCGCCGGGTCGAGGGCAAGCCCGAGATCTGGACCCTCTCGCGCGAGGACGGCAAGGTGCTCGCCAAGACGCCGGTCGACGGCTTCCCGGCCTTCTGTGGCGCCTCGGCGGCCGGCAACCGGCTCTTGGTGGCCACCCGCGAGGGCAAGCTGATCTGCTACGAGGGCAAGTAGCCGGGAGCCAGGGCTGGAGGAGGCTGCCATCGAGTTGCAGAGTGTCAGTCCATGACATGTGCACGGCTATTGAGCGGTTGCCACACACATATCATACAACTCTCGTGTCACGCCTAACATACGTCTGTACGCGTGTTGCGATAGGCAGACAGTATTGGCAGAATCCGCATCCGATGGCAGCGAACAATTTCCAGGAGGTGGTGTAGTAATATACGTGTCAGACCGTGTCAGTCCGTGACACGGCTCCAGAGCAGCGATAGGGAGGTACGATGGGCAGGAAGGACACCGGCAGAGGCCGAAGCATCGAAAGCCTGGTGGGGCGCATCCGCGGCGAGATCGCCTCGCGCCGCTATCCGCACGGGGACCTTCTGCCATCGACCAGGAAACTCGCCGAGCGGTTCTCGACATCCTACGAGACCGTGCGCCGCGGGCTCAAACAGCTTGAGGACGAGGGGCTGCTCAGCTCCGAGGCGAAGCTCGGCTTCCGGGTGAGCGGCGCGCTGAAGGGGAACCGCGCGGGCCCGGTGGCGCACATCACCGACTACCGGATGGATCTCTCCGACGCTCAGCCGGCGACCTGGGCGCTATCCGTGGCCTTCCAGAGCGCGGCTGCGGCCCGCGGCTGGTCGGTGCTCGGGGCCCACGGCGGCGGCCGCGGGCGCGGCGAGGTCGTCGAGCAGCTCCGCGCGGGCAACGCCTGGGGCGTGATCCTCGACACCCTCGACCCCGAACTCTGCGCCGACACGCTCGCCTCCGGGCTCCCGGTGGTGATGGTCAACTCCTGGTTCGAGGACTCGACGGTCGACGTCGTTCTCCAAGACAACTACCGCGGTGGCTTCCTGGCCGCCGAGCACTTGGTGGCGAAGGGCGCGCGCCGCCTAGGGTGGATTGGCACCACCTCGGAGTTCGTCCACAGCCGGGAGCGCATGGCCGGCGCGACGGCGTGTCTCGCCAAGCACGGGCTGACCATCGCCGCCGACTGCGTCTGCAAGCTGACCTCCGCCAATCCGCGCGAGGAGCTCCGGGCTTTCCTCGGCCGCAGCGACCGGCCCGACGGACTGCTGGCCTTCTGGGGTATGGAGGAGATCGTCGCGACCAGCCGCGAGCTGGGCCTGAACGTCGGCCGGGACTTCGGGGCGGTCGGATGGGTCGTCGACGAGTGCTACGACTCGCACTACCGCCCGGCGTTCGGCGGCGCCGCGCCGGCTCCCGCCGTGGTCTGGCGGGCCGGGGCGATGGCCGAGCGGGCGCTGGTGCTCCTCGACGAGCGCCGGTCGGGGGCCGCCAAGGACCCGGTCCGGATCTGCGTGCCGACCTCGCTGCGCTTCGACGAAGAGCGGAAGGAGAAGTGACCATGTTCAGGACATCGATGACTCTCAAGGCCTGGTCCCTGGCGGCGGTCTGCGCCTGGCCGGCCTTCGGCCTGGCCGGCGCGGGCGAAGGCGACGCCGCCGGGCTGCTCGAGAAGACCGGCGTCAGGGGCGGCCTGTGCCTGATGGTCGGCGCCAAGGACACGGCGCCGGCCAAGGAACTCGCCGCCAAGAGCGCGCTCTTCGTCCAGGTGCTCCAGGGCGACGCCAAGCTCGCCGCCGCCTGGGGCACTGAGTTTGCCAGGAGCGACTTCGCCGACCGCGAGAAGCTCGGCGTCCGGAACGCGGCCTTCGAGGCCGAGCACTACGGCTCGAACCTGTTCAATCTCATAGTGGTGGAGGACGCCGCCGCGCTGGGCGCGGCCAAGCTCGCCGACCTCTGCCGGATTCTCGCGCCGAACGGCTGCGCCGCGCTCAAGGGCGCGCCGGCCGGCTTCGCCGACGAGGCCAAGGCGCTGGGCATGGAGATCGTCGCCGCCGGCGGCTTCGCAGCCGCCTGGCGCAAGCCGGTCAAGGCGCCCGAGTGGAAGCTGCCGCTCGAGGCCAAGTGGCAGGCCGGGCCGCGCAGCCAGATCGCCAACGGCTACAACGGCGTCTCGACCGGCGGCGGGAAGCTCCTCTACATCGAGCAGATGGAGCGCAACGCCGGCGACCTGACCGACAGCGCCGCGCTGATCGTCGCCCGGGACGCCTATAACGGGCGGACGCTCTGGACATGGGAGTTGCCAGGCGGGTATCCGCGGAACGATGCGGTGGGGCTCGTCGCCACCAGCCGTGGCCGCCTGTTCGCCAAGGCCAGCACGGGGCAAATCGTGTGTTTGGACGGCAGTACCGGGAAAACTCTCTTCGAGGTCCCTGCAAAGGCGAATTGGGAGACCCGGATCTGGTTGGTGAACGACGACCTGCTCTCCATCCACGGCGACGTTCGTTCGGCGGAGACTGGCAAGCCCGTGTGGAAGTACCCCAACCTCAGATACCAGCCTCTGCCCGGGACCGTCATCGGCGAAAGGATCTTCTTCTGTGACGGCACGAACATCCTCGCCAAGCAGGTGGCCACCGGGGCGGACCTCTGGAAGGTGGCGGTGCCCGACCTGCCCAAGCCGGCCGGCCCTGGGTCGCTGGCGCGCGCCGACGACAAGCTGCTGGTCCGCATGAACGGGACCAAGGAGGAGGCGGCCTACGCGCTCCTCGACCCCGCCAACGGCAAGGTTCTCTGGACCTACACATGGAAGATTCGCACCGACCCAAAGGAGCAGTACTTCAGCTCCAGCAACGTCCGGTTCGCGACGGCCGACGGCAAGCTGCTGCTCTACTACCGCCACAACCAGCCGGGGGTCTACCCCGACGAGATCGTGGCCACCAAGCTCGACCTGGCCACCGGCAAGCCGGAGGTCGAGGACAAGGTCAACAAGGACGCCGGCGACTTCCACGGCTGCTTCGCGGAGCTCCACCTCGGCGACTACATCGCCTGGTACGACCTGTGGGTGAACAAGAAGACGCTCGAGACTTCGAAGCCGGCCAGCCCGCACCCGGCCTGCTTCTTCGGTTCGCACAGCGCCTACGGGATGATCTACAACTTCCCCAGCCGCAAGAGCGGCCCGGTCAGCGCGGTCGGCCCGGCCGACGCGGTCTTCGAGCCGGCGCCGGGCGGCAAGGTGCTGAAGAAGCTCGGCAGCCAGACTTCCGCCGCCGACACTGCGGCCGGTGACTGGCCGGTCTTCCGCGGCAGCACCTCTGGCGGCAACGCGACGGCGGCCGCTCTTGGCAAGGATCTGGCCAAGGTCTGGGAGGCCAAGGTCGGCGTCGGCGGAGCGCACTTCGGAGTCATGAGCGGGCAGCGCACCGGCCTCTCGCAGGCGGTGGTGGCCTACGGGCTGGCGGTGGTCGCGGACATCGACGGCGGGCGGGTCGTGGCGCTCGACGCCGCCAACGGCAAGGAGAAGTGGGTCTACGCCGTGGGCGCTCGCGTCGACTACCCGCCGACGCTCTACAAGGGCCTGTGCCTCGTCGCCGCCCGCGACGGCTGGGTCCACTGCCTGGACGCGGCCACGGGCGCGCCGGTCTACCGGCTGCTGGCCGCGCCGCGCGAGCGGCTGATGGCCAAGCGCGAGAAGCTGGAGTCGCGCTGGCCGCTCGACTCCGACGTGCTGGTAGTCAACGGCACGGCCTACGTCGCCGGCGGAGCGAACGGCGGCGTGGCTTTCAAGCCGGAGACCGGCGAGGTCGTCGACTCCAAGGACGCGGGGGCCTTCGCCCTGGGTCACAAGGCCGTCCCCGGAGGCAGAGATCTGCAGCTGCACTACGACACGGTGCTCAAGGGCAACAGCATTCCCCGGACCAACGAGGACAACTGGGAAGGCTTCCGCCGCGGGAAGTTCAAGGATCGTCTCGATGCCCGGGTGATGGCCTTCGACGACGCGCTCACCGTGGCGTTCAACTTCCATCCGGCCGGCGAGGGCTGGGCCAACAAGGGCAAGCTGCTGCTCAAGGGCATCACCACCGATCCGAAGAAGCCGGCTTGGACGACCGAGCCCATCGAGTTGGTGGTCGACGACATCGTGCTCACGCCGCAGTTCGCCTTCTGCGCCGGCCACTACCAGCGCATCAAGAAGGACCCGGAGATCTGGGCCGTCTCGCGCGAGGATGGCAAGACCGTGGGCACCGTCACGGTAGAGGGATTCCCCGCCTTCATGGGCATGTCGGCCGCCGGCAAGCGGCTCTTCGTGGCCACTCGCGAGGGCAAGCTGATCTGCTACGAGTGCAAGTAGCCGACGAAGTCGGAGGGGACGGAATGAAGCGGCTCATCGCCATCGCAGTTCTGGTGCTTGGAATCGGGGCTCCACCGGCCCTGGCCGCCGCGGCCGAGGCCGACGCTGCCGTTCTCCTCGAGAAGACCGGCGTCAAGGGCGGCGTCTGCCTGGTGGTCGGCGCCAAGGACACCTCCCTGGCCAAGGGGCTGGCCGCCAAGAGCGCGCTCTACGTCCAGGTGCTCCAGCCGGACGCGAAGCGCGCCGGCGAGTGGGGGGCGGAGTTCGCCGGGAGCGACTTCGCCGACCGCGAGAAGCTCGGCGTCCGGAACGCCACCTTCGACCCGGAGCACTACGGCTCGAACCTCCTCAATCTGATCGTGGTCGAGGACGCATCCGCGCTGGGCGCGGCCAAGCTCGCCGACCTGTGCCGGATCCTCGTCCCGAACGGCTCCGTGGCTCTGCGCTCGGCGCCGGCCGGCTTCGCCGAGGAGGCCAGGGCGCTCGAGATGACCGTCCAGGCCGCCGGTGCCTACGCCGCCGTCTACCGGAAGCCGGCCAAGCCCATCGAGTGGAAGCCGGCCGACAGTCTCAAGTGGCGCGCCGGGATGCGCGCGCACATGGCCTACGGCATCTTCGGTGCGACCCACGGGGCCGGCCGGTTCTTCTACCGCGAGAAGCTGGAGTCCGCCGGCGGCTGGCCGAACGACACGATCCAGCTCGTCGCCCGCGACGACTTCAACGGCCGCGTGCTCTGGTGCCGGCAGGAGGAGGCCACCTGGCAACAGTTCGGGATGGTCTGGCCGGTCGTCAACTGGGACCTGTGCGCGGACGACGCCGGACGGCTCTTCGCGATCACCAAGGACGGCAAGTTCGTCTGCCTGGACGGGGCCACCGGGGAGGTGCGCTTCGAGCTGATCGCCTCCGGCGCGCGGCCCGGCCGCATCGATACCCACCTCAACAAGTACGTGCTCCACGGCGGCACGGTCTATTCGGCCGAGACCGGCAAGGCGCTTTGGAAGTGGAGCGGCCAGTACACCGCGCTCCGCGATGAAACTATGCTCGAGTCCGACGGCACCACGCTCCGCGCGCGCAACCTCGCCGACGGCAAGGAGATCTTTAAGACGAACCTGGAATGGCGCACAACGCTTGCGAAGAAAGATATGCAGATGCAGCACCTCGGCGATTACATCATCATCGCCGACGGCACTCAGTTCTATGGTCCCAACCAGGTCTCGGCGCTGAAGGCGGCCACCGGCGAAAGGCTGTGGACAACCAAGCTTGGCGGCATCTTCAACCCGCCGGGCCAGGACAAGACGGGCAAGCCTGCCTTCGGCGGCACTCCGAAGTATGTACGATGGGGCGACAAACTCCTGGCCTACTGCCACACCCAGTACTACCACGATCCTGACAACACCAGGAAGGAGGTCCACTTCACCTTGATCGACCTGGCCACCGGCAAGGTCGAAAAGGAGGACTACGGCAATAAGAACCGCGTCATGGGCAGCGCCTGCGCCACGGAGAAGGCCGTGGCGCTGGGCGACTACCTCACCTACCACCACAACGTGTGGCTCAACTACAAGACCATGGAGCGGACCTTTCCATATCTCATCCACCCCAGCTGCAGCCTGCCGCCGACCGCCGCCAATGGCATGGTGTTCAACTCCCCCGGCCGCAAGGGCAGCCACATCCAGGGCATCACTGCGGTCGGCGCGGCGGACATCAAGTTCGACCAGGCCCCCGGCGGCAAGGTGCTGGTGCCCTGCGCGCCCCGGCCGGCCTTCAGCGAGCCGACCAAGCCGACCGACTGGCCGACCTTCCGGGCCAGTAACGCCCGCGGCAACGCCGTTGACGCCGCGCTTGGCGCCAAGCTCGAGAAGGCCTGGGAGGTCCAGGTGGGCCTGGGCGGCCGGACCTTCGGGCAGATGTACGCCGAGCGCTGCGGCCTGACCCAGCCGGTCGTCGCCTACGACACGGTCTACGCGACCGACATCTGGGGCCAGCGCGTGGTGGCGCTCGACGCCGCCACCGGCAAGGAGAAGTGGGCGCACCACCTGGGCAGCCGCGCCGACTTCCCGCCGACCATCTACAAAGGGCTTTGTCTCGTCGCCACCAAGGACGGCTTCGTCCACTGCCTGGACGCCAAGACCGGCGCGCCGGTCTACCGGCTGCTCGTGGCCCCGCGCGAGCGCTACATCGGCGGGCACGACAAGCTCGAGAGCCTCTGGCCGACTGCGGCCGACGTGATGGTCGACAAGAACGGCGTCGCCCATGCGATAGCCGGCTTCGCATCCACCGTCCACGGCGGCAACCGGGAGGTGGCCTTCAAGGCCGAGACCGGCGAGGTGGTCGAGAGCAAGGTGGACTACGAGCCGTTCGACGAGCCCGGCACAAATGGCAAGGCCCCGGCCTTCTTCGCCGAGCCGCTGGCCGGCGGCTACCGCCTGGTTCTGCCGCCGGGCGAACCGATCGACGACATGCTCGGCTTCGGCAACAGCATCTCGCGCAACAACGAGGACCGCGCCGCCGCGGTCTTTGGCGACAATCTGTCGGGCAAAGGGAGGATCCGCGGGAAGGTCGTGGCCTTCGACGAGAAACTGGCCGTGGCCCACTCGGTCGGCGGTGGTGAGTCCTGGGCGCTGGCCAGCCCCATGCACCTTACGGCCGTCGACAAGGATCCCAAGAAGCCGCTCTGGAAGTCGGAGCCCATCGAGTTGGTCGCCGACGATATAGTGCTGACGCCGAAATACGCTTACGTCGCGGGGCACTACCGGAGGGTCAAGGGCGAGCCGGAGATCTGGGTTCTGTCCCGCGAGGATGGCAAGGTCCTGGTCAAGGTTCCGGTCGAAGGCTTCCCGGCCTTCCTGGGCATGGCCGCCTCCGGCAAGCGGCTCTTCGTCGCCACCCGCGAGGGCAAGCTGATCTGCTACGAGGGCAAATAGGAGAACGCGCATGGAACGGCTCACAGTCGCGGGCCTGGTCCTCTGGTCTCTGCTGGCAGTGCGCGGTCTTCCCGGCGAGGCCGGCGGCGCCGCCGACCTTCCCGTCAACAAGTGGACCAAGCTCACCGGCAAGCCGACGGCCGGCTACATGTGGAGCTTTCCGGTCTACGCGCCGGGCCGCGGCCAGATCCTCCACTGGGGCTCGGCCGATGTGCGCACCGGCGGGCGGATCGGCTGGGACAAGGGCACGAGCCCCAACGCCGTCCTGGCCTTCGATCCGGCCAGCGGCGACTGGGTCGCCGACTACCCCGGCGACGACAAGGCCCCGGTGGGCATCGCCGGCGTGACCGGCGCCGGCGGCATGCTGCCCTCGGGCCTGCCCAAGCCGTCGCACGTCATGATGGGCGGCTTGTGGGACTCCAAGCGCGAGCAGGTCGTTTTCACGATGAAGGGCCTGATGGCCGCCTACGACCCCAAGACGAAGAAATGGAAGGACCTTGGCGCCAAGACGGTCATGCCCTTCCCGGCCTACGAGTACGGCTCAGGGCAGGACGCCGCCAACCCGCGCACCGAGTTCCCCGGCGGCCCGCCGGTCTACGGGGTCGCCACCTGCTATGATCCGGTCAACGACGAGATTCTGCTCTTCCCGCACTTCGACGCCAAGAACATCGCGCTGCGCGACGCCACCGGCCAGATCACCGGCCACTACGGCACCTTCCGCTACAGCTTCAAGGACAACACCTGGCGGCTCGTTGCCGAGGAGTTGGGCACCGACGACCAGAAGAAAGCCCGCAAGGAGCTTATCGCGGCCATGGCCAAGGTCAGCGCCGGCATGGATGCGGCCTGGCTCCTGGGACGGAAGCCCGACGCCGCCAAGGCCGCCGAGGCTGGTAAGTTGCTCGAGTCCATCAAGGACTGCGGCGCGCCAGTGGCCGAACAACTGAAAGCCGCGGCTGCTGCGCTCGGGGCCAACAAGCCGGCCGACGCAATGAAGCCGCTCCGCGAGGCGCTCTGGGCCATGAACGATGTCCTCGACTCGAAGCTCCGCGTCGAGCCGCCGCCGCGCTGCGGCGCGCCCATGGTCTACGACGAGAAGAACAAGCTCATCGTCATGTTCGGCGGCTACACCAACCTGGCCCGCACCGACCTGCCGCCCAAGACGCCCGGCGTCCAGGACTACGACTCCGGGCTCAACGACACCTGGGTATACGACTGCGCCTCGCGACAGTGGCGCGAGCTGGCCTGTCCCAAGCGCCCGCCGACCGGGCAGTTCGCCACGCGAATGCCGATGATGGCCTATGATGCCGAAAGCGGCCTGGTCCTGCTCGTGACCCTGGCCGGCACCAGCAGCGCCAAGAAGATCTTCGACACCGACACCGGCCTCACCAAGCTGGACGACTCCGGCGGCTCCGGCCGCAAGGCCACGCTCTGGACGCTCGACGCCGCCAAGGGCGAATGGGCCAGCCGCGGCGAGCTCGACTGGCCCGGCGGCCTTTCCTCGGTGGCCAGCGGCGGAGGAAGCTCCTCGCCGGCCACGCCGATGGCCACGAGCCTCTTCGGCTTCGATCCGAAGAACCGCCTGCTCCTGGTCCTCCAGCGCGACAAGGACGTCCAAGTCACCTACGCCTTGAAGCTCGACCTGGCCAAGCTCCCCGCCGCGCCGGCGCCGGACCGGGTCGTGCCCCCGCCGGTGAAGATGCACGAGATCCCCGGCGACGACCCGGCCTGGGTCGAGAAGCTCAAGGGGCTGCCGGCCAACACCTGGGTGCCGGCCAAGCCGGCGCGCGAGCCGAACCGGCGCGACTGGGGCAACCTCTCGGTCGACCCGGTCCGCGGCTGGGCCGTCTTCTTCGGCGGGGGCCACGCCACCTACCAGGTCAACGACGTGGCCGTCTACGCGGTCGGCGCCAACGTTTGGACGACCGGAGTGGGAGAGTTCAACAGCTTCGTCACCCCCCAGGGCTGGGAGGGCTCGACCCTCGGCTATCGCGGCGGGCCGGCCTGCGGCCACCAGCGCAACGCCTACCAGAGCTTCGACGGCCGCATGTACCTGCTCACCGGCACGGACGAGCGCACCGGCCTGGCTTCGGTCGGCAACACCTGGAACTTCGTCTTCCACGCCGACCGCGACCGCGTGCGCTTCTACGACCTGGACCGCGGCGGGGTCTGGCGCGAGACGCGCATATCCAAGATCGAGCGCCCCGAGAAGGTTCCCTGGCACCACAACGTCCACATGGTCGATCCGGCCGGCCGGATCATCAACCTCATCCGCCAGCCGGGCGGCGGCATGGCCGCGCGGACCTTCCGGTACGTCTACTCTGGCCAGCTCGAGAAGTTCTTCACGAGCATCTACGACGCCAACGCGGACGCCCTCCTGGTCCGCGAGGTGCCCAAGCCCTACCCGGAGATCGTCGAGGGCGAGAGCCGCCCCTTCTGCTACCTGGCCGGGCGGGGGCAGGTCTTCTACATGAACGCCAAGCCGGACGAGGCCGCGGCCGGGGCCGACCCCAAGAAGCCGCCCATGAAGCAGGTCACCTGGCTCTATGACACCAAGGAGAACAAATTCACCGAGCTCGCCCCCGCGCACACCCCGCCGGCCGGCAGGGTCCAGGTCGTCGAGCACGTCGAGGACCAGAAGTGCGTCCTGGCGGTGATCGACAACCAGCAGTGGGTGTACTCCTTCGACAAGAACGACTGGGCCCAGCTGCCCCTGAACGCCGACGGCGGCAAGATGGCTGTCCAGGGCCCGTACGGCCAGCTGGTCTGGGTCGCGAAGTACGGCGTCTTCGTGAACTTCACCGGCGGCACCTGGGTGATGCGCCCGGACTTCAGCCAGGTCAAGTTCGACGCTGCCGGAGGGAAATAGCCGATGCCGCGCCCCAATATCCTCCTGCTGATGAGCGACGAGCACCGCGCCGACCTGGCCGGGTTCGCCGGGAACCGCGTGGTCCGCACGCCCAACCTCGACGAGCTGGCCCGCGGCGGCGTGGTCTTCACCAACGCCTACACGCCCTCCCCCATCTGCGTGCCGGCCCGGCAGTGCCTGATGTCCGGGCAGCTGACCAGGACGTGCGGCTGCGAGGGCGCCTGGATGGACCTGGCCCCCGGCTACCCGACCTTCGCGCGGCGCTTTGCCGAATACGCCTACCAGACGGTCTGCTCGGGCAAGCTCCACCACCTCGGCACCGACCAGATGCAGGGCTGGACGAAGCGCCTGGCGCCCGACGCCGAGGTCTACGACAAGTACCGCGAGGGGCTGCGCCGCGAGGAGTACCTGCCCTACAGGCCCGAGCGCCTGGCCGGCAGGAAGACCAACGCCGACTACGTCCGCGAGGCCCGGCCGCACTTCGGGAAGTACCAGCGCTTCGACCTGCGCGCGACCGAGGATGCCGAGGACTTCGTGAAGGGCTACTTCTCCGGCCAAGCGGCGGCGCGGCGCCCGCTGCTCCTGAAGCTCAGCCTGCTCCAGCCGCACTGCCCGTTCTTCACGAGCCGGGAGCTCTTCGACTACTACCTGCCGCGAGTGCCGGTGTACGACGAAAGACCCTGCGACCACCCGGTGCTCTCCCAGAGCCAGGTCGAGGAGCCGGTTGAAGTCTCGTCCGAGGAGATCCGCCGGGCCACCGCCGCCTACTACGGGATGGTCGAGACCGTCGACGCCCACTTCGGGCGGGTGCTGGCCGCCCTGCGCGCCGCGGGGCAGGACCTCGACGACTGGCTGATCATCTTCACCTCGGACCACGGCGAGATGCTTGGGGAACACGGCATCTGGGAGAAGGCCCGTTTCTACGAGGGGAGCGTGCGCGTGCCGCTGGTGATCCGCGCTCCCCGGCGGGTGCCGGCCGGGAAGACCGTCGGCGAGAACGTCAGCCTCTGCGACCTCTTCGCCACGCTCTGCGACCTGGCCGGGATCCCGGCCTATCCGAACCTGGACAGCCGCACGCTCGTGCCGCTCATGGAGGGCCGCTCGGCCGGCTGGTCCGGCGAGGTCGTCAGCCAGATCCGTCGGCGGGGGCGCGACCACGTGATGATCAAGCGCGGCGACCTGAAGTACCAGCACTACGGCGAGGGCGTCCCCGAGGTGCTCTTCGACCTTGCGCGCGACCCGGGCGAGAGAGAGAATCTCGCCGGGGACGCGGCCTACCGGTCGGCGCTGGATGGCTTCCGGTGCCGGCTGGCCGAACTCGGCTACGGCCCGCAGGCGAGGAGTGGCTACGTCAACGCCGGCTACGACCCGGGCGTGCCGACGGCTCCGGCTGGGATCGGGACGCTCTGGAAACCGGATTCGAACCCGTGGCTCGACCCGCTGTCGTGAGGCGGTCCCCGGGGCGGGCTTAGACACCCGACGCGGAAACAGAGGAAATGGAGGAGGACGCTGTGAAGAGAACAAGCGGGCTGGTGGGCGTGGTTGTCATCTTCCTTGCCGCGATGCTGGCATCCGGGCCGGTTGCGGCCGGCGAGATCGTCAAGCTGACCGTGACCGAGGAGGCCGGCTTCGACCGTGTGAACGAGCCGGTCACCATGGGCGTGCCCCTGCCCGAGGGGCTGGTGAGCGACGCCGCCCGGGTGGGGCTCGTCGACTCGGCCGGCAAGGCCGTGCCCTGCCAGGCCAGCGAGGTCTCGCGCTGGCTCGACGGCAAGTCCGTCAAGTGGGTGCACCTCACCTGGCTCCAGTCGGTCAAGGCCAAGGCGACGGAGACGCTGGCCGTAACCTTGCTCGACGCGCCCGCCGCGGCCGTCGCGACCGGCCTGTCGGCCGAGGAGAAGGACGGCGCCGTCACCGTCCAGACCGGTTTCGTCAAGTTCGTGGTGCGCGGCGCGAAGTTCAACGGGATCAGCGCGGCCTGGTTCGACCCGACCGGGTCCAACAAGTTCGACGACGCCAACCAGGTGATCGGCGGCGAGGGCGGCGGCAGCACCGTGCTCAGCCCCGACGCGGCCGCGGTCAAGGTCGCGGACATGAAGTTCAAGGTCGAGGGCGCGCCCAAGGCCTACTCCTCGGCCAACGACGCCGAGGGCAAGGTGACGATCGAGGAGCTCGGGGCCAGGCGCGTCGTGGTCCGGGCGTCCGGCCGGCACCTCGACGCCGAGGGCAAGAAGGCGCTCGACTACATCGTCCGGTTCTACGCCTACGCCGGTTCGCCGGTGGTGCGGGTCAGTCACACCTTCGTCTGCGCCCAGGGCGACAAGCCCGCCGACATGCTCTTTATGAGCGGCCTGGCCCTGACGCTGCCCACCCGCCTGGCCGGCGGCCAGGCGGCCTTCGGCACGGAGAAGGACCCGGTCGAGGCCAAGCTGCCCGCGCGGATCCTCCAGGCGGACAGCGACCGCTTCACGCTCACCGCCGGCGGCGCGGAGCTCGCCTCCGGCGCCGGCAAGGGCACCAAGCCCCTGACCACCGGCTGGGCCGACCTGCGCAAGGGCTCTCTGGGCCTGGCCGCGGGCATCAAGTGGTTCTGGCAGATGTGTCCCAAGTCCGTGGAAGTCACCGACAAGGGCGTCCTCAACCTCGGCCTCTACCCGGCCGAAGCGGCGCAGCCGCTCGAGGCCTACATGGGCCAGAGCCGCACCCACTACCTGACCCTGGTCTTCCACGACGGCAAGGCCGACCTCAAGGCCCTGAACGCGATCTTCGCCGCCCAGAACCGGCCGCTCTTCGCCTGGGCGCCGCCGAAGTACTACTGCCGCGACACCCACGCCTTCGGCTACGCGGTGGAGAGCGATCCCAGGCTCTTCGGCGAGGACGCCGACAAGATGACCAAGCACGACGCCACCCTGCTGAGCTCGCTCAAGCAGGGCCTCGGCGTCATGGACCTGCGCAAGGGCGTGCGCGACAGCTACGGGGTCTACGCCTGGGGCGACATGTATCACTGGCAGTGGGACGAGAAAGGCAAGGCCCCTTACGACACCCAGAACTGGCGCTGGAGCTTCGAGGGCAACTACTACGACTACCCGCACGTCATGTTCCAGGGGTTCGTGCGCACCGGCGACCGGCTCTACCTCGAGCGCTTCATCCCCAACGCCATCCAGGTCGGCGACGTGCACACCACCAACTACCACCCGAAGAAGAGCCTCATCGGCGCCTGCCGCTACTGCCCGCCGCGCAACCACGTGGCCACCGACGACGGGGCTCCGTATCTGAGCAACGAGTTCAACCACTGCAAGAGCCAGTGCGTCTACGCCTACTGGTACCTCACCGGCGACCGGCGCAGCCGGGAGCACTGCGCCATGCTCGCCAACAACGTCCTCAACAACCACGACGCCGACAGCGGCTGGGCGGCCCGCGGGGTCGGCGCGCAGCTGGCCGGCCTGTGGAACGCCTACGAGTACACCCGCGACCCCAAGTACCTCGAGCGGATGAAGGGCATGGCCGGCAAGGCCATGGCCCAGTTCAAGAACGGCAAGTACGGCGTCGGCGGCGACTTCATGTGGGGCATCGCCAACGAGGGCCTGTGCTACTACTACTGGGTGACCGGCGACCAGGCGGTGATCGACACCCTCAAGGAGGGCTACCCCAAGTGCAAGGCGGCCACCGCCCACCCGAACATGTCGCTGGGGCTGGCCATGACCTACCGCGTGACCGGCGACGCGAGCTTCAAGGATATGGCCTGGAAGGCCATCGCCAAGGAGCGCGCCGACGTGGGGCCGCACCACAACGGGCAGACCTTCCGCAACACCCACTTCGCGCTCTTCTTCCTGTCGGAGGCCAGCAAGGACTGGAAGCCCTACACCGGTCCGGCCGGCGACGCCAAGGCGCCGGAGGGGTTCTGAGGGGCCGTGCGGCCGGAAGAGCTGATTCCGCGTCCCCGCGCGATCTCCCCGCGTCCCGGCCGGTGCGATCTCCGGGGCGGTCTGCGGGTCCTGCCCGGACCGGGCGCGGAGGCCGCGGCGGCCTGGCTCTCCGGGCGGCTGAGCCGGATCGGGGACGGCCGTGCCGTGCCGGTCGCGCTGGCGGTGCGCCCCGCCGACCGCGGCGCCGAGGCCTACCGGCTGGTCGTTGCGCCGGGGGAGATCCGGATCGAGGGCGGACCAGTCGGGCTGCTCCGCGGCGTCGCCACGCTCGGCCAACTCCTCGCCGACGAGGGCGGCGCGCCCGCGGCCGAACTCCCCTGCTGCGAGATCGAGGACGCGCCGGCCTTCGCCTGGCGCGGCCTGCTGCTCGACTGCAGCCGGCACTTCCTGTCGACCGCCTGGCTGCGGCGCGCGCTCGACGTCATGGCCGAGCTCAAGCTCAACCGCCTGCACCTGCACCTGGTCGATGACCAGGGCTGGCGGATGGAGATCGCCTCCCGGCCGAAGCTCACGGCCATAGGGGCGTTCGTCGAGGACGACCCGCGGCAGCGCGGCTTTTACACCCAGGCCGAGCTGCGCGAACTGGTCGCGCTCGCCGCCGCGCGCGGCATCGAGGTGATTCCGGAGATCGAGGTCCCCGGCCACTCCTACGCCGCGGTCCGGAGCCACCCGGAGCTCTGCTGCACCCGCCGGCCGGAGCGCAATCCCGGCCACCAGAAGGACCTCTACTGCGCCGGGCGCGAGGCGACCTTCGAGTTCCTGGATGCGGTGCTCGGGGAGGTCCTCGAGGTGTTCCCCTCGGAATACGTGCACCTCGGCGGCGACGAGGCGCCCAAGGACCGCTGGCGGGAGTGCCCCGACTGCCAGCGGCGCATCCGCGAGGAGCGGCTCTCCGGCGAGGAGGAGCTGCAGAGCTACATGTTCCGGCGGGTCGCGCGGTACCTCGAGTCGCGCGGCCGCCGGGCCATCGGCTGGGAGGAGATCCTCGACGGCGCGCCCTCGCCGGACACCGTCGTCCACTGGTGGCGCTGCCGGACCCACGGGGACGCGGCGCTCCGGAGGGCGCTGGCCGCCGGCCACCGGGTCCTATGCTCGCCGAACAGCTTCACCTACCTGAGCTTCCCGGTGAACCCGGATGAGCACTTCAGGCCGGAGCGGACCTCGGACCTCGAGAAGGTCTATTCCGCGCGGTACGCCCCGGAGGGGCTGAGCCCGGAGGAGCGCGGTCGCATCCTCGGCGCCGAGTGCTGCGTCTGGACCGAGCACCTGGTCGAGGAGCAGCTCGACGCCATGCTCTTCCCGCGGGTCCTGGCCTGCGCCGAGCTGATGTGGTCGGACCCGGCCGAGCGGAATCTCGATGAGTTCCGGAGGCGTGTCCGACTGGCCGAGCCCCGCTGGCGGACGCTGGGAGTCGAATACGGTCCAGAAACCGTCATGCAGCCACTGCGCACATTCGAGGAGCGCACATGAAGATCGCACTGCTGTCGATAGTTCTCCCGGCCCTGCTGCCGGTGGCCCTGTTGGCCGGAGAGCCGGGGGCCAAGCTGGAGCCGGAGCTCCCTCCGGACCAGGCGGTGCTGGCCAAGCTGGCCGCCCTGGGCGACAACAGCTCCTGCGTCATCGAGGGAACCAAGGTGTCGGAGGCCAGCAAGGAGGCCCTGGGCGACTTCGCCAAGGGCTGGCACAACATGAAGCAGACCGGCCCCTCCAGCCGCAACTTCACGCTGAAGATGGTCTGGATGGGCGATCGCAAACGGGCCTTCTTCTGCGGCGCCAATCACCAGGCCCCGCACCGCTTCAATGACGCTTGGGAATTTGATCTGGCCGCCAACACCTGGGTGCTGCTCTATGCCCCGGACTACAACGACACAAACTACCGTGACGGCAAACTGTCGGAAGAGCAGAAGAAGGCCCTGGTGCTGAAAGACGGCTGGCTGTGCACCACGAAGGGGGGGCCCGCAAACCCGGCGCACACCTGGTGGGGGCTGACCTACGATCCCGAAGTCAAGGCCGCGATCTGGTACTGCGTCTGGAACAAGAACACCCTCGGGCAGAAGCTCCAGGCGCTGGGAGCCACCGAGGAGGACCTCTACAAGGGCCCGCCGATGTGGGCGTTCTACCCCTACGAGGGCAAGTGGAAGCCGCTGCCGAGCGAGAAGCCCTGGCCGACCAACCGCTTCGCCGCCTCGCTGGAGTACATCCCCCAGCTCAAGGGGTCGGTGCTCCAGTACCAGGGCCAGTCCTGGCTGTTCGACGCCAAGAACATGAAGTGGAAGGACCTGTCCCCCAAGACCGGCGGGCTGGACCTGGAGAGCGTGGTCTGCCTCGATCCCGGCAGAAACATGCTGATCGGACACCAGGGCCCGGCCAAGGACGGCAAGTGTCGGACCCGGCACAATCCCCTAAAGGACGGAGTCCCCCAGGGCTGGGATGTGACGGTCGAGGCCGCGCCACCCGAGGTCCCGCCCGGGCACGACTCCGACACATTGATGTACTTCGATTCGGCCGCGAAGGCCGCCGTGCTCTACGACCGAGCCGGGAAGGCCGTTTGGTCCTACGATCCTGACGCGAAGAAGTGGACCAAGCAGACCCCCAACGGCCCCCCGCCGCCGTTCACCGACAAGCCCCGGGAAGGCGTGATCGGCTATTACGACCCCGAGCGCAACGTGTTGGCCATGATCGGCCACGGCAGTGTCTGGTGCTACCGACTCAGAAAGGCCCCGGACAGCAAGTAGAGTGCGATGGCCAGCGCTCCACGGGGAGGCACCGGGAAGCGCGCTGCAAAGGAAGAACTCATGGGCAAGGACCTCTGGATCGCTGTCCCGACCTACTGGACCCACCCGACATCGAAGCCGGGTCCGGAGACCACCGTCTTCGACCACCCCACCCCGCTCGACGAGGCCGGGACGCTCGCGCGGACGCTGGAGAGCTTCACGGAGCTCAAGGGCGACTTCCGCGTCCTGGTGGTCGCCGCCGCCGCGCATCCCTCGCTGGGCACCGCGGTGCACGCGCGCGTCGAGCAGCTGCTCGCGCCCTTCGCGGGGCGCCTGAAACTCTACCTGGCCTCCCCGGCGTCGCTCGGCGCGCTCAATGCCGCGCTGGACGAGCCGATCCTCAAGCTCGACAGCTACGGCAACATCCGCAACGTGCAGCTGGCCGTGCCCTACGCGCTCGGCGCCGATGCGGTCGTCGGGATCGACGACGACGAGATCATCCCCGACACGAAGTTTCTGGAACATCCGGCCCGGCACGTCGCGGCCGGAGTCGGCGGGATGGCCGGGCCCTATTTCGACTCCAAGGGAGACTGGCGCATCGCCGGCGCCGAGGAGCTCGAGGCCGAGCCGAACATCTTCATCAAGAAGAACTTCTTCATGAACCGGGCCATCGGCAAGGCCATGGCCGGGGCGGGGCCCGGCGGCCTGTCCGACTCGAACGTCGCCTTCGGCGGCGACATGGTCATGGCCCGCCGGACGATCGCGCTCGTCCCCCACGACCCCTACATCCCCCGGGGCGAGGACTACGACTACGTGATCAACGCCGCCATGGCCGGGATCTTCTGGAAGTTCTGCCCGGCCATGAGCATCGTCCACCTCCCGCCGGACTCGACCGGCTCGCAGGCCGGCGACCGCGCTTCCAAGCTCATCGCCGACATCCGGCGCTTCATCTACATGCGCGAGAAGCTGCGCCTGCACGCCGAGCTCTTTCCGCAGGAGCGCTTCGACCCGGAGTACCTGATGCCCTATCCCGGGCCCTACGCCGCGCCGGGGCTGGACCTGCCCGCCGAGGGCATTCGCGCGCTCGACGCCAAGTACCCGGAGTTCCGCGCCGGCGGTGCGTCGCCGGAGAAGCTCGTCCGCGAGGCGGTTGAGACCGCGCGCGTCAAGGCCCGCGAGTTCTTCGACTACCGGAAGCGCTGGCGCGCGGCTATGATGGGCCCCGCCGCCGGTCCGGACTTCCGCCACGCGGCTGAGGCGTTGGGGATTTGATGCATCACGCCAAGCCGCCAAGGCGCAAAGGGGAGCCTTTCAGGCGTTGTCTCCTGGGCAACAGACAGGCATGCCGTGTCGTTCTTTGCGGCTTGGCGTCTTTGCGTGAGAAGAGGCCGTGAGCCAGGCCCAGAAGCCCAAGACCGTTCCGCGGCTGACCCGCGCGGAGCTCGAGCGCCGGGGTATGCGCATCCCCGAGGTGCGCTTCCGCGCGGACGTGCGGCGCTTCGCCGCGGCCGACCGCGAGTCGCCGCCGGCGCCGGGCGGGGCACTCTTCGTGGGCGACTCGGACATCCGCTTCTGGAACGAGGGCGGGCTTTTCACTGAGTGCTTCGCGGGGCTGCCGGCGGCCAACCGCGGCTTCGGCGGCGCCCGCACCTGGGAGACACTGCTCTTCTTCGAGGAACTGGTGCCCCCGCACCGGCCGGCGGTCATCGCCTACTGCTGCGGCGACAACGACATAGCCCGGCTCGGAGGGTCCGGCGCCGAGAGCGCCGTGGCTGGCTTCCGGATCTTCCTCGAGCTCCTGGCCGCGCGCGCGCCGGAGGTCCGCCGGGCGCTGTACCTGGGCATCCACCCGTCCCCGGTCGATGAGCCGCTGTGGGACGCGATCAGCCGGGCCAACGACGGCCTGCGGCGCGTCTGTGCGGAGTCCGGCGGCCTGGCCGAGTTCGTGGACTACAACCATCTGCTCCTCGACGCCGGCGGCCGGCCGAGGCCCGAGCTCTTCCGCCCCGACCGCCTGCACTTCGGTCCGGAGCTCTATCGCGCGCTGGGCGCATTCCTGCGGCCGAAGGTCGAGGCCGCGCTGGCCGGGCGCTGAGCGGCCTCCGGGCCATCGCTCCAAGGCGCCAACAACAACAACGGCATTCCCGCGCGGAGATCGCCAAGGCGCGAAGGACAGCAACGGGAAAGCCGGACGTTGTTGTCCTGCCGTTCCTGGCGGCCCATTCGACCAAGCTCAGGGCGGTGAGCAAGGTCGAACCGCCTGGCGCGAGGAGCCGTGCCCCGGTTGTGCCTGCGCGATGCGACCGGGGCAGCTTCGGCGCCGCCGCAGAAACAGCGCGGCCGGCGGGGTCTCCCGCCGGCCGCGTCAAGTTGGCTGGTGGCTACACCGTGTAGGTCGACGCCGCGGTCTTGCCCCCGGTCCCGGTCCAGTCGGTGTGGAAGAACTGGCCGCGCGGCCGGTCCACGCGCTCGTAGGTGTGCGCGCCGAAGTAGTCGCGCTGGGCCTGCAGCAGGTTGGCCGGCAGACGCTCGCTCCGGTAGGAGTCGAAGTAGTTCAGCGCCGTGCCCATGGCCGGAACCGGGATGCCCAGTTCCACGGCGGTCCGGATCACGTTCCGCCACGACTTCTGGGCCTTGAGCACGATCTTCTTGAAGTACGGGTCGAGCAGCAGGTTGGCCAGTTCCGGGTTGCGGTCGAAGGCCGCCTTGATCTTGCCCAGGAACCGCGCGCGGATGATGCAGCCGTTGCGCCAGACCAGGGCGATCTCGCCGTAGTTGAGCTTCCACTTGTACTCGGCGGCCGCCGCGCGCATCAGCTGGTAGCCCTGCGCGTAGGAGCAGATCTTCGAGGCGTAGACCGCCGCCTGGAGCTGCTTGATGAAGGCCGCCTTGTTCCCGCGGAACTTGGTCCGGGGGAGCTTGATGGCCTTGGCCGCCGCGACGCGCTCGTCCTTGATGGCCGACAGGCAGCGCGCGAACACCGCCTCGGCGATCTGGGGGATGCCGATGCCCAGGTCGAGGCCCGCCGTCGAGGTCCACTTGCCGGTGCCCTTCTGGCCGGCGGTGTCCAGGATGACGTCGACCAGCGGCTTGCCGGTGTCGGGGTCGGTCTTGGCCAGGATGTCCCGGGTGATCTGGATCAGGTAGGAGTCCAGGTCGCCCTTGTTCCAGGCGGCGAAGACCTTGTGCATCTCGGCGGCGCTCATGCCCAGCCCGCGGGCCATCAGGTCGTAGGCCTCGCAGATCAACTGCATGTCGCCGTACTCGATGCCGTTGTGGGTCATCTTGACGAAGTGGCCGGCGCCGTCCGAGCCGATCCACTGGCAGCAGGGCGAACCGTCGTCGACCTTGGCGGAGATGGCCTGGAAGATCTCCTTGACGTGCGGCCAGGCCTCGGCGTGCCCGCCGGGCATGATCGCCGGGCCCTTGAGCGCGCCCTCCTCGCCGCCCGAGACGCCGGTGCCGATGTAGAGCAGGCCCTTCCCGGCGGCGGCGGCCGCGCGGCGGATGGTGTCCGGGTAGTGGGTGTTGCCGGCGTCGATGAGGATGTCGCCCTTGTCCAGGTGGGGGGCGAGCTGGTCGATGAGCTCGTCCACGGCCTTGCCGGCCTTGACCAGCATGATCACCCGGCGCGGCTTCTCCAGCGACGCGACGAACTCCTGGACGGAGTACGTGCCCCTGATGCGCGTGCCCTTGGCGCGGCCCTCGACCAGCGCCTTGACCTTCTCGACCGTGCGGTTGAAGACCGAGATGGTGTAGCCCTTGCTGGAGATGTTCAGGGCGAGGTTCTCGCCCATGACCGCCAGACCCACGAGACCGATGTTGGAGCCGGACATCAGACATCCTCCTAAGAGAAAAGTGTGGAGTTAAGTGCGGAAGCCTGGGAACGCCGCGATTATAGAAGAGGGGACGGACGCGTCAAGGGCGACGCCGCGGCATCTCGAGATGGCGCTCCGGGCAAGAGCACCGGAGCGCCCAACTGCTGACCTGTCTATGGCCTAGGACTTGTTGCCACCGCCCCTGCCTGGCGGCCTGAAGTTGCCAGGCACGGGCTGGATTGTCTGGAGCACAACCTTGGCCCGAAAGGCCCGCTCCGCATCCCGATCCTGGGCAGCGGCTTCGACATACAATCGGACTCGCGCCCCCTTGGCGTTCAATGCCGCCTCGGCCTGCTCACGCTTCCCAAAATCCTCCGAACCGAGGTCGGCCACCAGCGCCTTGACCTGGGTGTCTTCCTCCGCCGGGAGTTCCGGCGGCCTGGTCCAGTCGGCAGACGCCCGGCAGAAGGCGCGAAGCGATGCCAGCAGCGCCGCATCTGGCTCCTCCAGTGGCACGGCCTCGGCAGTGTGCTCTGCAACCGGCGCCTGGGACTCGCCTCCGCTCTGGGGAAGTTCGGCAGTTCGCAGGAAGAGCACGCAGGTCTTGCCCGCGCTCATCGCAAAATCGGCGGTGCCCAGCCGGACCGGGATCGCTCCGGCCCCGCGGGGCACGCGCATGCCCTCGTCGGGGTACATGTCGCGGTCGCCGGGGATCCTGCGCAGCATGCGCATGACCAGGGCGTTGGGCAAGGCCAGGGGCCGCACCTGAACGATCAACTTCCTCGGGGGCGGTGGCTGTCCGAACAGGGTC
>JAKLDR010000230.1 GCA_022703445.1 Planctomycetota bacterium
TCGTCCCGGCGCATCGCCATCGCGGAGAGATACCATCCCTGAGCTTTTGGTCAGGAGCCGTTTCGCCGCCCAGAGAGGAGGGTTTTCTGCCGTGGGAGGGGATAGGCAGCGCGATCGTAGTCAAGCATGGGATATGCGGTCACGCTGGCGGGCAGTGCACTTGGATCCCTGCGGGCGTTGCGACACCCTGAAAGCTGGATGCCCTGGATGTCGGGAGGCGCCTGAGAACCAGCCGGGCAGAGGCGCCCTAAACCCAGCCAGTGATGATCGTGCCTGTATACCTCATTGAGCCTTTTCCTCGCAAGCCTCGACCGACCCGGGATTCGTTTCCCGGCGGGTCTGCCTGCCGGTCCTGTCCTTGAGCCGGTAGCTGCGGCCGGTGATGGTGATGATCTCCGCGTGGTGCAGGAAGCGGTCGAGGATGGCGGTGGCGGCGGGAACATCGCCGATCAACTTGCCCCAGTCCTCGAGGGGTCGATTCGAAGTCATCATCGTCGAACGCACTTCGTATCGCCGCATGATGATTTCGAACAGGTATTCGCCGGACCTCTTCGGGAGCTGCTTGAGGCCCATGTCGTCGACGATCAGCAGGTCGGGCTTGAGATACTTGGCCAGCACCTTCTCCTCGCCGCCGGTGGCTTCGTCGTGCAGGAAGTCGCGCACCACATCGAAGATGGAACGGTACAGCACGGTGCACCCCGCCTTGATCGCGTGATAACCGATGGCCTGACAGATGTGGCTCTTCCCGGTGCCCGGCGGGCCGAGCAGCAGTACGCTCCGCGCCTCACGGATGAAGCGGCAGGTCGCCAGATCGTAGATCTGCTTCTTCTTGATCGAAGCGTTGAACGAGAAGTCGAAGTCCTCCAGGGTCTTGGGTTCGCGGAACATGGCCGCCCTGAGCCGGCGGTTCATGTGCCGGTCGGAGCGGACCATCAGTTCATCCTGAAGGATCAGTTCCAGGAACTCGGCGTGATTCAGCCCGTTGCCGGCGGCCTCCTGCAAGCGTACCTCCAGCGACTGAGCCAGACCCGAGAGCCGCAGCTTCCTCAAGGCCGTTTGTAAGGTCTCCTTCATAGGGTCTCCTTCGTAAAAGCCGAATGGACCAACTCTCCGTACTCCGACAGGCTGCGGATGATCGGGTGCTCTTCGGCGAACTCGAACCACTCCTGCATGGGCGCCTGCCGCTTGAGCAATGCCCGCACATCACGCAGGCGGTACGCGCAATGGCCGTGGGCGATCTCGCAGGCCTTCTCGACCGAATCGGCCTGGTGGTGGTAGGTCAGGCTCATGAGCCCCTGCAACACCCGTACGCCCTCGATGCCGTGGCGAGACAGCATGGCTTCCGCCCACCGTGAACTGTTTGGCCCCACCAGGCTCACCTTGCTCAGCATCCAGGCAGTCCCGCGCTCGATTCCCGAGATCTTGCGGCTGGAGATATGCCGGGGATCGGTGCTGAACCGGCCCGGCTCCACCCGGAGGTGCTCGGTGATGAGGCGCATGCGATCGTCGAAGATCCAGACCAGGCGGCTGTCCCACCGGGCCCACACCGGCCGACCGAGATGTTCCGGCGGGACCGAGTAGTACGCCTTGGCCACCTCGACGTGCCCGTCGCGGTTGACCATCCGCCGGCCCTCCTGGAACGTGGGGAACCGGTCCGCGGGCAACGGCAGCAAGGCCGCTCGCTCCACATCCTCAAAGCTCTTCTTCACCTGCTTCTGCGTGGTGCCGTGGATCCGGGTGTCGGCCACCGTCTGTTCCCAGTCGAGCAGATGCCGGTTCTGGTCGGCGAGGCTCTCGAAGGTCCTTCCCTTCAAGGCGTTCGATTGCACGTACTTCACGCCGCCTTCAACTTTGCCCTTGTGGCGGGGCATGCGCGGCTTCGTGGGCAGGATCACCGTGCCGTAGTGCCGGCAGAACTCGCGGACCTTCGGATTCAGATCGGGATCGAACCAGTCGGCCTTGGCGACGGCTGCCTTGAGATTGTCGATCACCAGTGTTCTGGGTACGCCGCCGAAGTGCCAGAAGGCATTCTCGATCGCCCGGATGAACTCCTCCGTGCTCTGCCTCCAGACGACCTCGCTATAGGCCTTGCGGGAGTGACTCAGGATGATCCGGAATGCGTGGGGCCGCTTTCGCTTGCCCTCAGGCTGCAGGACCGGGGCGCCCATCCCGAAGTCCACCTGGGCTTCCGCTCCCGGCTCGCATTCCATCCGCCGGAACGGCAGGGGCGAAGTTCGAGTCAGCTTCTGCACGTACCGCCGGACGCTGTGGTACTTCGCGGTGAAGCCGTGCTCGGCCGCCAGGTCCTGCCAGATCCGCTTGGCCGAGAGTCCCTGCTCCAGCTTGCCGAGAATCACCTCGTTGAAGGCTTCGCAGGCGCTGGCCTGGACGCGGCCGGAGGCCCCCGTCGACCCGGGAGGCGCCGTGGCTGGGTTTGAACTGCCGGAGATGTCTTCAGGTGGAAGCGCCGAGCCGGAAGGCGCCCCGGTATGGTTTGGATCGGCGGGTGGTTCAGGACCCTGCGAGCCGGGAGGCGCCCCGGCTGGGTTTGACCGGGCCAGCTCGGCGTACCGACGCACCGTCTCCCGGTTCACTCGCAGGGTCCGAGCAATCCACCGATGCGAGTATCCCCGCTCCAACAGCGTGTAAATCGAGTCCACCGCAGCCATCTTGAGCCGGTTCGCCATGCCTGGCCTCCTCGAGCAACATGCTCGCGGCCAAAGCTACGAGGCCAACCGTTTTCTCCTCAAAGGTGGCTGGGTTTCAGGCGCCTCCGTGTGGCTGGTTTTGGGCGCCTCTCAACACCAAGGTACGGACCAAGCTGCGCAATCGACGGGTCGCACGCCTGGGCTATCGCTGACAGAAACCGTACCCTCGCGCAGCTTTCAGCGCCTGGTGCCCATGCACGAGGGCTGTGCTATCTGCTCGCCTATTCCCAAGGCGGCCTTCGGCCGCAACCAAAGGGAGTTATCGCTTTCCATTAGCAAAGACGGCGTTCTTGCCCGACCATGCGTTGTGAGGCAACCATGGAAAGGAGAACGCCGTGCAACGATTCATTGAAAAGCATCAGGCCCGCATTGCGGGCGTGATTTCGTGTTTTGATCGCATTCTGTTCAAAGGCCATCTGCCCCTGGGCTATCCGGGAGCGATGGAGTGTTTCATATCGCGCCAGGGGTTGCGGATCAAGGATTTCGGCCGCTTCGTCTGCCAGCAGTCCGAACGGATCAAGCAACATGCCAGGACCATGGCGCAGCGAGCCAAGAGGCCCTACATCCATCTGAACAGCCCGGTTCGCAAGGAGAATATCGCTCAGTCCATCTGCCGGAAGGACCAGGTGACCGAAGGGTTGGTCTGCATCCTGGCCGCGGTCGAGACCTGCCACAGCTTCAAGCTGGCTTACGGGGATGGTCGTCCCCGGCTGGTCTTCGCCCGCCGCAAATGCCTGTGCCTGTACTTCTACTTCGTCGATCGTGAATTCGGCCTGCTGCACGTGCGCATCACGAGTTGGTTCCCCTTCATGATCCAGGTCTGTCTCAACGGCCATGACTGGCTGGCCCGCAAGATGGACCGCCATGGGATCGGATATCGACGATTGGACAACGCTTTCCTCTCGATCGATGACCCGGCACGGGCCCAGCGGCTGGCCGATGCGTTCGTTCGCAAGAACTGGCCACGCGTCCTGTCCGCCTTCGCCCGCCGGGTCAACCCGCTGATGAAGGACCTGCTTTCCGGCATGGACTATTACTGGGTCACTCAGCAGGCCGAGTATGCCACCGACATCATGTTCAAGAATCCCGCCGCCCTGGCGGGCCTCTATGACCGACTGCTCAAGCACGCCACCTGCTGCCTGAGCGCCGAGGATGTCATGACCTTCCTCGGACGTAAGCTCCACCCCAGCTTCGCCGGCGAAATCGGCAACGATTGTCGACGGCGCTGGCCGGGCGCCCGCGTTCGCCATCGGATGAAGGAGAATGGAATCAAGATGTATGACAAGCACGGCTGCGTTCTGCGGGTCGAGACCACCATCAACCGCCCCGGCGAATTCAAGGTCCGGCGGCGGGGTATTCGAAAAGGCCAGCGCATTACCGCGTGGTTCCCGATGGCCAAGGGAGTGGCCAACCTGTACCGCTACGCGGAGGTCAGCTGGGCCGCCAATCGGCGTTACCTCGATGCCCTGGCGATCGTGGATGATCCGGCCCCTCTCCATCAACAGATTCATGCTCTGGCCCGACCGGTGCGCCGCCAGGGTCGTTGCTATCGGGGCTTCAATCCAGCCTGCCCCGATGACATCCGCCTGTTCGCTGCCGTCCTGCGCGGGGAACATCTGATAGGCGGATTCTCCAATCGAGATGTTCGCTTCCATCTGTTGCCCCATTCGCGTGATCCCGCCGAATCGCGCCGTCACGCCGCCCGGATCTCCCGTTTACTCAAACGCCTGCACGTGCACGGCCTGATCGCCAAAATCCCCCGATCCCGACGCTGGCGAGTAACCCACGACGGCCAGGCTGTCCTGACGATGGCCGTAGTGATCCACGATCAGCACTATCCAGACGCTCTCGCCGGCCAAGCCGCTTGATCGGCTTAAAACATGCGCGCAGAATGCAGCGAAGTTTCAACGTAAGGGCCTAAAGCTGAGTCCTGCGGAAATGACCTACGCAGGGGCACCTCAACCGTTGGACTGCTCGTCCTAAGTAGCTACAAAGGCCGGGCGAGCAACGGGATTGCCCGCCCGGCCATTCCTTATGATCTCGTCATGGACCGACGGTGATTGTCAGCGAGGCACCACCCATCACCGGGAGCAGGCCGATCTCGCCCGTCGTGTAGACCCCGTCCGCGATCCTGAGCTGGTACGTGCCCGGACGCGGGGCGACGTTCAACGTCAACGTCGCGGCCACGTATTGGCCTGCAGCTTGCCCCTGAGCAAAGAAC
>JAKLDR010000231.1 GCA_022703445.1 Planctomycetota bacterium
AGTGGCCCGTCTCGGTGACGTGGTGGTCGAACCACATGGCGCAGCCTGGGACGTAGGGCAGGTTGACGACGATGTCCTCCTCGGTGCAGGGCACCTTGCCGTCCTGCACGTCCTTGGGGTGGGCGAAGCGGATCTCCCGAATGTTCTCGACCAAGGTGAGCAGCACCGCGCTGGTCAGGCCGTCCATGTCGCCGCGGGTCAGGATGCGCATGCAAAATCCCCCAAAACGGGCCCATCGAACACCGCCCATTATGGCCCGGCCGCCGGCGATTTCCAGTGAAACCGAAGCGTCCGGCTGCGGCGGCGCGTGCCGGAACTCCCCACGACTTCATGGGCTTTCCCGACAGGCGTCAGGGCCTCGCGGTGCGCGCGCCTGTCAACCCGCGTCCGCGCGCGACTTGGAAGCGCCACCGCGCCGAGCTTGCATGGCACGAGCCTTGCTTTACTGCCCGGCAATCGGCGGCCAGGCCGGTCGCCGCGCTCGTTCAGGAAACAGGAAGAAGAAAGGAAGCCCGCATGCTCCGCAAGCTTGTGCCCCTGGCCCTGCTGTTCGCGCTTGCCGCCCCGTCGGTCGGCTGCCGGAAGACATCCGTCCTGGCCACCTATCGGCCCCAGGGCGAGGCCCAGGCCATGCAGATCGAGGTGCGCTTCAAGAGCGTCGGCGAGCAGATCGACCTGCTCATCGACAGCACCGAGGTCCTGAAGACCCGGGCCGAGCGCCGCAGCACCCTCACCGAGTCGGCGGAGTACAAGGGACACCGCGTCCAGCTGACCATGACCCGCAGCCGCCGCGCAGTTCACTGCCTGGTGACGGTGGACAACGAGGTGGCCGGGACCTGGGATTTCTAACCGCGTCCCGCGCCCCTCTCCCGGCGTGCCCCGCGGCCGGCGCAGCCCATGCGCCGGCCGCGGCTGTTCCTGGTGCTTCCCCGGCCAGCCGCTACAATATCGCCGGTCCGCCAGCAGGAGACAGCCCATGCGCAGAACCGCCACGCTCCTCACGGTCTTCGTCCTGACGCTCGCCGCAGCCGCCCTCCCGGGATGCGGTCCGGCCCCGGTCGCCCCGCCGTCACCCGCCAAGACCGCTCCGGCGCTCATGCCCGTCGAGACGGTACTGGTCGACCGGCCCGGGCTGCTGGTGGTCCGGCTGGCCAACGGCATGGACGTGATCCTGGCCGAGCGCCGCGCGGCGCCGGTGTGCACCGTGCAGGTATGGGTGCGCTGCGGCTCGGTCACCGAGGATACGCTGCCCGGGTCCGGCATGAGCCACTTCGTCGAGCACATGCTCTTCAAGGGCACCGCCAGGCGCGGCGTGCGCCAGATGGACCGCGAGATCGCCGCCGCCGGCGGCAGCGACAACGCCTACACCACGCTGGAGCGGACCGTCTATCACGCCACCCTGCCGTCCAAGAACTTCTCCGTGGCCCTCGACGGCCTGGCCGACGCGGTCCAGAACTCGTCGTTCGACCCGGCCGAGGTGGAGCGCGAGCGCGAGGTGATCATCAAGGAGATCAACCTGGGCGAGGACGACGCCGGCCGCATCTTCCACCGCTACCTCAGCCAGGTCCTTTACCAGGTTGCGCCCGAGCGCCACCCGGTGATCGGCTACCGGCCGGTCTTCGAGAAGATCTCCCGCGACCAGCTGGTCGGCTACTGGCGGCGGATGTACTCGCCCGGCAACCTGTTCTTCCTGGCCGCCGGCGACTTCGACGCTCATGAGGCGTTGCGCCAGGTGCAGTCGGCCTTCGCCGGGTTCGAGCGCCGGTCCTTCACGCCCCCAGCCGTGCCGGAGGAGCCCGTCCAGGCCTCGCCCCGCGAGCTGCGCGTGCGCGACCCGCACTTCAGCGACGCCCGCCTGTACGTCTCCTGGCCGACCGTGACCGTGGCCCACCCGGACATGTACCCGCTGGACATGGGCGCCATGCTCCTGGGCGGCGGGCGCACCAGCCGCCTGCACCGCCGGCTGGTGGAGCAGGAGAAGCTGGTCTTCGCCGTCGGGGCCGGCAACCACACCCCGGCCCGGAACGGGAGCTTCTCCGTCTACGCCAACCTCGAGGAGAAGAACGTCGAGAAGGTCCTGGCCATCATCGACGAGGAGGTGCGCAAGCTCATCTCCGGGCCCATCGACCCGGCCGACATGAAGCGCGTCTTCGGGCGCCACCGCGCCGACGAGGTCTACGAGCGCGAGACCGTGGACGGCCTGGCCCGCTCCCTCGGGGGCGACTACATGCTGACCGGCGACGTGGACTTCTCCGCCAAGTACCTCGACCGCCTGGAAAAGGTCGCCGCGGAGGAGGTGGCCGGCGCGCTGCGGCGCTATCTGCTTCCGGAGCGCAGGACTCTCGTGGTGGTGCTGCCGGAGCGCAAGCCCGCGGCGGCCCAGCCTGCCGATGCGGGCCAGGCCACGAACCGCGCCACGCCGGCGCCGAAGCCGTCAGTGGAGACGGTGGCGCTGCCGGGCGGCGGCCGGCTGCTGCTCTACGAGCGCCACGACGACCCCATCGTCTCGGTGACCGCCGCCTTCCTGGCCGGCCTGCGCTTCGAACCCGAGGGTAAGAACGGCGTGTCCGACCTGACCGCCTCGATGCTCACCAGGGGAACCGGCAAGCACAGCTCCGAGCAGCTTGCCGAGATCCTGGAGGCCTCCGGCGGGTCCCTCTCCGGCTTTGGCGGCCGCAACTCCATAGGCGTGTCCGCCAAGTTCCTGTCCCGCGACCTGCCCCTTGCGCTGGCGCTGGTCAACGAGGTCCTCTCCTCCCCGACTTTCCCGGAGGAGGAGATGCAGAAGCTCCGCGCCAGGGTGCTGGCCGGCATCCGCCGCCGCGCCGAGGACATCGAAGACGTCCACGAGCTGCTGGCGCAGAAGAACCTCTATCCCGGACACCCCTACTCCCGGACGGCGGCCGGCACCGAGGAGTCGGTCAAGGCTCTGACCCGCCAGGACATCCTGGCCTTCCACGCAGCGTTCTGCCGACCGGATAACATGGTCCTGTGTGTAGCCGGGGACTTCAACCCGGCGGATGTGAAGAAACAGGTCGCGGAGATCTTCGGTGAGTTTCTGAAGGCCAGGCCCGACAAGTTCTCCCCGCCGGCCGTGCCGCCCATGCCGCCTCTCTCCGGTGAGGGGAAATTCAGTCAGCGCAAGGCCGGCGCCAAGCAGGCCATCCTGACGGTCTCCTTCCGCGGGGTGGATGTGCGCAATCCTGATCGTTATTCCTTGGAGGTCATGCGCTCCGTACTCAGCGGCATGGGCGGCCGCCTCTTCGCCGAACTCCGCGACCGCCAGTCACTGGCGTACAGCGTCGGCGCCTACATGGAAATGGGGGTTGATCCGGGGGCCGTGGTCTTCTACATCGCGACCGAGAAGGACAAGGTCGACGGGGCCCTCGCCGGCATCTGGGCGGAGATAGACCGACTCAAGACCTCCCAGGTGGCTGCGGACGAACTGGAGCGGGCCAAGAACCAGATCATCGGTTCGGAAGCCAACCGCAACCAGCGCATCTCCGGCATCTGCCAGGATATGACCTACAACGAACTCTACGGCCTCGGCGCCAACGCTTCCCTTCAGAGGGTTGCCGAGGTGGAGAAGGTTACCGCCGACGACATAATGAGGGTCGCCGCCAAGTACCTCCTCAAAGACGCCTGCGTTGTGACGATCACCACGCCATGACCGCGTCCTGCAGACCATTTGTCAACAACCATGTTGAAACAGGCCGGAGGCCTCTTTGACTTTGTCCACACCAGAGTCCATAGCGGTTGGGACTCCTTTGCATGTTCCACAACATGTTCGAACCAGTCCGTGGGCATGCCCAACATCTCCGTTTGCCGTCATCTGCCGTCTCCATTCCCATCACATTCCTCCCACCTGCAATTCAACATCTCCATCCGCCCAGTCGCCAGGCGGAAACCTCTGAAACAAGGCGAATTAACGACTCAAAAATGACTTTAAACACTATACACAGCGCATATAATTAAGAAGTCGATTTCAGGATATACCAACCCCAATAATAACCGGTCCAACGACTGGTTCGGGGAACGGTGTCCTGACGCGGAAAGCGGCAACTTTCGGAGGATCTAGAAGATGAAAATGACCTGCAGCCGGACGCAGTTGCTGGCCGCCGTTCAAGCCGCCGCAGAAGTCTCCCCGACCAGGCCGCCAAGGCCCATAGTTCAATGCGTGCTCATCGAGTCGGGCGAAGAGCACGTGGAACTGGTGGCCACCGACCTGGACGTCGGCATACGCTACAGGATGGATGGAGTCAAGGCCGATGGCGTCGGACGGGCGGCGGTGAACGCCGGCATGCTTTTGGCGGTGATAAAGGACATGTCCGGTGACGAGGTGTCCATAGACGCCAAACCGGAGAAGACGGTCATAGAGTCGGCAGGCAGCAGGATATCGCTGGCCGGCATGGACCCAGCCGACTTTCCGGCAGTGGTGGGAATAGACTCGGACAAGGTGGTCAAACTGCCCGGAGAGATGATCGTGAAGATGCTCTCGAGGGTGTCTTACGCGGCCGGGCAGGAGGAGAGCCGTTACGCCATCAACGGGGTGTTCGTCAAGATCAAGAAGCGCGACATGGAGTTCGTGGCCACGGACACCAGGAGACTGGCCATCGCCAGGGCCAAGCTCGACAAGGATACCAAGTTCGAGAGAGGAGCCATCCTGCCGCTGAAGCTGGTCGGAATGCTCGGCAAACTGGCTCACGGGCAGGAGGAGATTGGGCTGGTCCTTCGGGACAACGAGGCGGTGTTCCAGTGCGGAGGAGCGGTCCTGTCCGGCCGGCTGGTGGAGGGAACCTATCCCAAGTACGAGGAAGCGGTTCCGGGTGACTGCGAACGGAAGGTGGCGGTCTCGCGAGACGCGCTGCGGGCTGC
>JAKLDR010000232.1 GCA_022703445.1 Planctomycetota bacterium
TGGCGTGGGAGCGCTCGTCGCCGTCGATGGAGATCGAGACGGTGTCCATCCCGGCGCGCTCCATCTCCCGGACGGTCTTCTCGGTGATGAGCACGGCGTTGGTCACCATGCCCCAGAAGAAGCCCAGGTCGTGCGCCTCCCGCATGACCTCAAAGACGTCCTTGCGGACCAGCGGTTCGCCACCGGTCACGGCGATGGTGATCTTCTTCGGGTTGAAGTCCTCGGAGATCTCCCGGAAGATCCGCCGAACCTCGCTGCCCGGCAGGTCGGTCTTCTGCCCCTGTTCCGGCGAACAGCGCGAGCCGCAGTGGCGGCAGGTCAGGTTGCAGCCCAGGGTGGTCTCCCAGAAGAGGTAGGTTAGCGGGTGTTCCCTCTTGCCCCGGTCGAAGTCGCGCTTGGCGGCGTGAAGTCTGCCGAAGGTGCGGCAGGCGCTGAGCAGCCCCATCTGGATCTCCTTTGATTTCATTGGACGTGGATCGGCGGCGTCCGGTTTCGGGGATTCTATACTTTATTCTATTGCACTGGTGCATTCTGTAAACCACAGGAAGCGGCAGGATAGCCTTCGCGCGGCTTGACACGCCGAGTGCCGCTCCTTACACTCGCCGCGGAAAGGGCCGAACGGCCGGAGGGGTCCTGACGTTCGGCAGGTCGTGCCGACTGGCGAAATGGCCCATGGTTTGAGGAGAATCAGACATGAACGTTCCGGGAACTATCCCCATTCTCTGGCGCTGCTGCGCCGCCGCATTGTTCCTGGCGGCCTCCGCCGCGTACGGACTGGCCGGCGAGGGCGCGGCCCCGCCGAAGGCGGAGGAGAGCAAGTCCCAGGCGGTCTTCGTCCTGGCCGATGGCTCCCGGGTGGTCGGGGAGTCCGGCATCAAGGAGGTGGCCATCAAGACGGCCTACGGCGAGGTGACGGTGCCGGCCGCCGAGGTCATCAGGATCAGGGTGGCCAGGAGTTCTGACAAGGCCGCCCGCGAGAAGGTCGCCGCGCTGATCAAGCAGCTGGGTGCCCCCAACTTCGACGACCGCGAGAAGGCCTTCGACGAGCTCTGCAAGCTCGGACCGGTGGCCGTCGGTCAGCTCCAGGAGTCCCTCAAGCACCCCGACGCGGAGGTCCGCAATCGCGTCGAGAAGATCCTCGCCGAGGTCGAGCGCGGCGGGGAGGAGGAGGCCGAGTCCGAGGAGGCCCCGCTCGGCGGCGACGAGGACGAGCTGGTGACCAAGCGCTTCACCATCCGCGGCGTGATCAAGGTCGAACGCTTCGAGCTCCGCACCCGCTACGGGAGCCTGGCCATCCCGCGGGAGGACGTGGTCTCCGCCACGCTGGCCCGCGCCGAGGCCATGAGCAGGACGGTCAAGGTGACCGGTCAGCACACTATGGGCGGCATGGTGGGGACCGGCCTGCGTGTCAAGGCGGGCGACCGGGTGGCGATCCGGGCCAGCGGTTCCATCACCTTCCGCAACTGGGGGGAGACCTGCGGACCGGATGGCAACCAGGAGCGCTTCGGGACGGTGGGCGCCGCCAACCTTCCGGGGATGGCGCTGGTTGGCCGGGTGGGCTCCGGAGGCAAGCCTTTCCTGATCGGCGGATCGAAGAGCTTCAGCGCCGAGGGCGAAGGCGAGCTCTTCCTGGGCATAGCATTCGAGGGGCGCGGAGCCGGCCAGAGCACCGGGGAGTACAAGACGTCGGTGACGGTCACGCCGCGCAGCGCCAAGTAGTGCTCGGGGGAGGTCCCTGCGCCCCGCCGTTTCCTTGCATCCGCACGGGGCGCGGCGTAGAATCACGGGCATGGATTCAAGCGACGGCCGGACAGTTGTTTCCGGCCGTCAGTTCTTTGGCTGCAGCTCTGGAGAGGCCATGCCCAAGTTCCGCGACGTGCCCGCCAAATTCGACTTCCCCGCGGCAGAGAAGGCCGTCGGCGACTTCTGGGATCGCCAGGGGATCTTCGACAAGAGCCTGAAGCTTCGCGAGGGCGGGCCGACCTTCGTCTTCTACGAGGGGCCGCCGACCGCCAACGGCCGGCCGCACCCCGGCCATGTCCTGACCCGCACCATCAAGGACCTCTTCCCTCGCTACAAGACCATGCGCGGCTTCCGGGTGCCACGCAAGGCGGGTTGGGACACCCACGGCCTGCCGGTGGAGATCGAGGTCGAGAAGGAACTGGGCATTTCCGGGAAGAAGCAGATCGAGGAGTTCGGCGTAGAGAAGTTCGTCCAGCGCTGCCGCGAGTCGGTATGGCGCTACAAGGGCGACTGGGAGAAGATGACCAGGCGCCTGGGCTTCTGGCTGGACCTCGAGAACGCCTACGTCACCTACCACAAGGAGTACGTGGAAAGCGTCTGGTGGGCGCTGAAGGAGATCTGGAAGAAGGGCCTGCTCTATAAGGGCCACAAGATCGTCCCGTACTGCCCGCGCTGCGGCACGCCGCTGTCGAGCCATGAAGTCGCACAGGGCTACAAGGAGGTCGTCGACCCCTCTGTCTACGTGCGGTTCCGGTGCCGCGACGAGGAGAATACCAGCTTTCTGGCCTGGACCACCACGCCCTGGACTCTGCTCTCGAACGCCGCGCTGGCCGTCGGCGCCGAGCTCGACTACGTCTACGTCCGGATGGCGAGCGGCGAGCGGTTGATCCTGGCCGCCGCGCTGGTCGAGAAGGTCCTGGCCCACGAGAAGGACTTCGCGGTCGAGAAGACCGTGAAGGGCCGGGAGCTGCTCAACCGCGAATACGTCCCGCTCTTCGACTACGCCAAACCCAAGGAGCGCTGCCATTACGTGGTGGCCGGCGACTTCGTCAGCCTCGAGGACGGCACCGGCATCGTGCACATGGCCCCGGCCTTCGGCGAGGACGACTACCGGGTCGGCCGAGCCCACGGACTGCCGGTCATCCAGCTGGTCGACGCCGGCGGCTGCCTGACCCCGGAGACCGGGCCCTTCGCCGGCAAGTTCGTAAAGGATGCCGACAAGGACATCTGCCGGGACCTCAACGAACGCGGGCTGCTCTTCCGCCGCGAGCAGTACAAGCACAACTACCCGTTCTGCTGGCGCTGCGACTCGCCGCTGATCTACTACGCCCGGGCCAGCTGGTACATCAAGACCACCGCCGTGGCCGATAAGATGCTGGCCAACAACGCGGCCATCAACTGGCTGCCCGGCCACATCAAGGAGGGCCGGTTCGGCGAGTGGCTCCGCAACAACATCGACTGGGCGGTGAGCCGCGAGCGCTACTGGGGGACGCCGCTCAACATCTGGGTCTGTGAGACCTGCGGAACGCAGGACTCGGTGGCCTCGGTGGCCGAGCTGCGCTCGAGGAACTCGGAGGTCCCGGCGGACCTCGATCCGCACAAGCCGCTGATCGACGAGTACGCGATCAAGTGCCCGCAGTGCGGCGGGGCCATGTACCGGACCAGCGAGGTGGTGGACTGCTGGTTCGATGCCGGAGCCATGCCCTTCGCCCAGCACGGCGCGCCGCACCGCAACCCGGAGGCCTTCAAGGCGGCCTTCCCGGCGGACTTCATCAGCGAGGCCATCGATCAGACCCGCGGGTGGTTCTACACATTGCTCGCCATCAGCACGCTGCTCCAGGAGAAGGAGTACCCGCATCCCTTCAAGACCTGCGTGGTCCTCGGCCACGTCTGCGACGAGAAGGGCTTCAAGATGTCGAAGTCCAAGGGGAACTACCTGGATCCCTGGGAGATATTCGACGCCAACGGCGCCGACGCCATGCGCTGGTACTTCTACAGCGCCAACGCCCCGTGGGTTAACACCCGCTTCTTCAAGGAGGCGGTGGGCGCGGCCCAGCGCGAGTTCCTGCTGAAGCTCTTCAACGTCTATTCCTTCTTCACCATCTATGCCAACATCGACGGCTTCTCGCCGGCCGACGGGGTGGGGCGGTTCCCGGGGTTCGGCGGGTCGTTCAAGGGTGGGAAGCTCTGGCGCCCGGCCAGCCAGCGCGCCGAAATCGACCGCTGGATGCTCTCGGAGCTCAACCTCGCGGCCCGGGGCGTCACCGACGCGCTCGAGGCCTACGACGTCTTCGGCGCGGCCAGCAAGCTCAGCGCACTGGCCGAGAGCCTGTCCAACTGGTACGTCCGCCGGAACCGCGACCGATTCTGGAAATCCGGCTTCGACCAGGACAAGGCCGATGCCTACTGGACGCTCTACGAGAGCCTGGCCACGACGGCCGGGCTGATTGCGCCCTTCACGCCGTTCCTGGCCGAGGAGCTCTACCAGAACCTGGTGCGCTCGCAATGGCCCGAGGCCAAGAGCCCGGAGAGCGTGCACCTCTGCGACTGGCCGGCGGCCGACTCATCGGCGGTGGACGAGCCGCTCTCGCGCCGGATGGATCTGGCCCGCGACGTGGTCTCGCTGGGCCGCGCCGCCCGCGCCGGGGCCAAGATCAAGAACCGTCAGCCGCTGGGCGAAGCCGTGGTGGTCCTGGCCGATGCGGCTCGCGCCGAGGAGTTGCTGGCGCTCTCCCGGCTCGTCGAGGAGGAGCTCAACGTCAAGCGCCTGCACCTCGAGGCCCGGCCCGAGGAGTACGTCCAGTTCGAGGTGGTCCCCAACTTCAAGAGCGTGGGGCCCAAGTTCGGCAAGCTTGCCCAGAAGATCCGCGGGGAGCTGGCCAAGCGCGACGGCGGCGAGCTGCGCCGCGAGCTGCGCGCCTCCGGGAAGATTGTCGTGCAGGTCGAGGGCCAGGCTGCCGAGCTCCTGCCCGAGGACGTGGAGCTGCGGGTCCGCGCCCGCGAGGGCTTCGCCGCGGCGGACGACGCCCAGGCGGTGGTCGCGCTCGACGCCCGGATCACTCCGGAGCTGCGTGCCGAGTGCCTGCGCCAGGAGGTGGTGGTCGCCATCCAGAACGCCCGC
>JAKLDR010000233.1 GCA_022703445.1 Planctomycetota bacterium
TCTTTGTGCCTTCGCGGTATCTGACCATGCCCGGCGGATTCACCCAGGAAATGCGCGCGGAGCTGGAGGCCGCGGGATTCCGGCCCAGCCGCTCCCTCGGTCAGAACTTCATGCGCGACGGCAACCTGATCGCCGCGCTGGTGCGCGACTCGGGCGCGTCCGCCGGGGAGCTCATCCTCGAGCCCGGTCCCGGCGCCGGGGCGCTGACCGCCGAGTTGCTGGCCGCCGGCTGCGAGGTGCTGGCCGTGGAGCTCGACCGGCGCCTGGCGGCCTTTCTCCGCAGGCGATTCGCCGGCGAGCCGCGCTTCCGACTCATGGAGGGCGACATCCTCGAGAAGGGCCGGCAGCTCTCGGCCGAGGCCGTCGCGGCGCTCGGCCGCAGGCCTTTCCGGGTGTGCTCCAACCTGCCGTACTCGGCGGCCACGCCCTTCCTGGTGGCGCTGGCGGGCTCGGGTCTCCCCTGGAGGTCGGCGGCCGTGACCGTCCAGAAGGAGGTGGCCGAGCGCCTTGCCGCCGAGCCCCGCTCCGAGGACTACGGTGCCGCGACCGTGCTGCTCGCCGTCCGCGCCGGCTGCCGGCTTCTCCGCGAAGTGCCGCCGGACGTCTTCTGGCCCCGGCCGAAGGTCTCGAGCGCCATCCTGCAGCTCGAGCCCCTGGCCACCCCGTTGGTGGCCCCCGGCGAGATGGAGGGCTTCGCGGCGCTGGTCCGCGGGCTCTTCTCCGCCCGCCGCAAGCAACTTCCCCGCGCGCTCGAGGTGGCCGGCCTCGCGCCGGAGACTGCCCGGGCCGCGCTGGCCGCCGCCGGCGCGGAACCGACCGCCCGGCCGGAAGCCCTCTCCCCCGACCAGTTCGTCCGGATCTGGCGCTCCTCCCGGGATGCCGACGGGACCGGCGCTAGGGCCTGACGCCCGACACGACAGCCGGGGCACGCCCGCCCTCCGGCCCGCTCCTCCCGCCTCCGGCCCCGAGACTCCGCCTGCGCCTTTGTCCGAATTTCCCGGTCCCGCCTTCCCAACACCTGGCGTCCGGGCTTGTGGAAGGGAAGACGGAGAGGGGAGGACGGACGATGAACACGAAATGGTTGATGATCCTGGCCGCCGCGGCGCTGCTGACGGCCTACGCCTGGACGCGGCCCGGCGGGGCACCGGGCGACGGGCTGGCCCTGGCCGGGGTCGGGGCGGGAATGGAGCAGGGCAGGGGCTTGGTGGCGGTGACCACCGGCGCGCCGGGGGGCGACGCCAACCGGCTCATCCTCGTGGACACCGTCAAGAAGCGCCTGGCGGTCTACAAGATCAACCACAAGGCGCTCGGGCTCATCGCGTTGCGCAGCTACAACTACGACATGAAGATCGACGACTCCGCGGCCCTGCCCGGGCAGGACTTCAGCTACGAGAGCATTCGCCAGTTCGTGATGGCCTCAGCTCTGCCCGAGGAGCGCAAGAAGAGCCCGCCCGCCGGGCGCGAAATGGTCCTGACCACCGACGGCGCCGGCCTGATCGACGCCAACCGGATCATCCTGGTCAACCCCGAGGAGAAGCGCGTAGTCGTCTACCGGCTCAACGGCAACCAGCTCCTGCTGGTGGCCGCCCGCCGCTACGACGAGGACTTCGTCCCCGAATACATACCCGGGATGATCCCCGGCGACGGCTACAGCCGCGAGACCATTTCCCGGGCCCGGGAGCGCAACGAAGCCGGCGAGCCGCGGGAGTAGGATTCCCTCCGAGACCTTGACAGTCACCCCGGATGACCTAATATAGCCCCGGCCGGTTAGACCAGGTGCGTCTGGCCGGCGGTCAGATTTTCCGGGGGAGTCCTTCATGCCCGAAGCCCGCAGGATGCTCGGCGAAATCCTGGAGTCCATGGGCTGCGTCTCATCCGCGGATATCAAGCAGGCGCTGGAGGAGCAGAAGGCCACCGGCCGAAAGCTCGGCCACATCCTCATAGAGAAGAACCTGGTATCCCAGGAGGACGTCACCAAGGCCCTGGCCGACCAGTTCGGCATCGAGATGGTCGACATCGAGGGCATGGACGTCCCGCGCGAGGTCATCGAGATGGTGCCCCGCGACCTGGCCCAGGAGCACAACATCATCCCCATCGAGATGCACGACGGCGTGCTCACCGTGGCGATGAGCGACCCGCTGGACCTCTTCACCCTCGACAACCTGCGCTTCGTGATCAACTGCCCGGTGGAGTGCGTGCTGGCCACCTCCGACTCCATCAAGACGGCCCTGAACCGCTACTACGGCATGGCCGAGAAGGAGATCGAGAAGCAGTACGAACAGATCGGCCAGGAGATCGAGGTCAAGAAGGAAGGCGACGCGGCCTCGGCCGACGTCGATGGCGACGACGCCCCGGTCATCCGCCTGGTGACCATGATCATCATGGAGGCGGTCAAGGCCCGGGCCAGCGACATCCACGTAGAGCCGCTCGCCAACCGGCTGCGCATCCGCTACCGCATCGACGGCGTCTGCTACGAGGTGGAGAGCCCCCCGCACCGCCTGCAGGGCCCGATAATCGCCCGCATCAAGATCATGGCCAACATGGACATGTCCGAGCGGCGCCGGCCGCAGGACGGCCGCATCCCGCTGTCGCTGGTCGGCAAGAAGCTGGACCTGCGCGTATCCTCGCTCCCCGCCCTGCACGGCGAGAGCGTGGTGATGCGTATCCTGAACAAGGACAGCCTGATGCTGGGCCTGGGGGACCTGGGGTTCCACCCCGACGACTACAAGATCTTCCGGACGCTGATCCGCAAGCCCAACGGCATCATCCTGGTCACCGGCCCGACCGGCTCGGGCAAGACCACCACCCTCTATGCCGCGCTCAACGAGATCAACCGCCCGGACGTCAAGATCATCACCGCCGAGGACCCGGTGGAGTACAACCTGGCCGGCATCAACCAGTGCCAGGTGAACCGGACCACCGGGATGACCTTCCAGCGCATCGTCCGGGCCATGCTCCGCCAGGCGCCCGAGGTGGTGCTGGTCGGCGAAATCCGCGACCACGAGACTGCCGAAATCGCCATCCAGGCGGCCCTCACCGGCCACCTGGTCTTCTCCACCCTGCACACCAACGACGCGCCCGGCGCGCTGACCCGCCTCATCGACATGAAGGTCGCGCCCTTCCTGGTGGCCAGCTCCATCCAGGCGGTGATGGCCCAGCGGCTGGTGCGCACCATCTGCGAGCAGTGCAAGGAGCCGTTCGACCCGGACCAGGCCACCATCAAGGCCTCCGGGCTGACCGAGGCGCAGATGGCCGGCCGGACCTTCTACCGCGGCAAGGGCTGCGACAACTGCCGCAACGTCGGCTTCCGCGGCCGCAAGGGCATCTACGAGATCATGCTGATGAACAGCCAGATCCGCGAGATGACCTTCAACGGGGCCTCGACCGACGACCTCCGCAAGCAGGCCGTCAACGACGGCATGCACACCCTGCTGATGGACGGGCTTCGCAAGGTGCTCGACGGCATCACCACCCTTGAGGAAGTCCTGGCCGAGGCCAAGATGGTGGAGTAGCGGGGCAGCAACCCGGGAAAGGGAACCGCCATGGGCGTGGAAATCAACCGGCTTCTGGACGTGGTCATCCGCGAAAACGCCTCGGACCTGCACGTGGCCGTGGGCCGCCCGCCGGTCATCCGCCTGCACGGCGACCTCCGGCCGCTGAACCTCCCGCCGCTGACCGCCGACGACACCGTGGCCATGATGAAGAGCATCACCTCGGAGCGCCACCAGCAGGAGCTGGCCGAGCGCGGCGGCGCGGACTTCGGCTTCGCCTACAGCGAGGCGGCCCGCTTCCGCGTCAGCATCTTCCGGGAGCGCTCCCACGTGGGCATGGTGCTCCGGCAGATCCCCTCGCGCCTGCTGACCTTCGAGCAGATCGGCCTGCCCCCGGTGGTCAAGGACCTGTGCCTCAGGCCCCGCGGCCTGGTGCTGGTCACCGGCCCGACCGGCTCGGGCAAGACCACCACGCTGGCCACCATGCTGGACTTCATCAACAACGAGACCGGCCGGCACATCATCACCGTCGAGGACCCCATCGAGTACTACCACCAGCACAAGAAGTCGCTGGTGACCCAGCGCGAGGTGGGCAACGACGTGCCCAACTTCGAGGAGGCCATCTGGCGCGCGCTGCGCATGGACCCGGACGTCATCCTGGTCGGCGAAATGCGCAACATCGAGACCATCTCGGCGGCGATCACCGCGGCTGAAACCGGCCACCTGGTGTTCGCCACCCTGCACACCACCGGCGCCGCCGCCACCGTGGACCGCATCATCGACGCCTTCCCGGTCAACGCCCAGAACCAGATCCGCGCGCAGCTCTCGGTGACCCTGGAGGCGGTGATTTCCCAGGCGCTCTGCGCCAAGATCGACGGCACCGGCCGGGTGGCGGCCTTCGAGATCATGTTCTGCACGCCGGCGGTGGCCAACCTGATCCGCGAGGCCAAGACCTTCCGCATCCCCAGCTTCATCCAGACCGGCGCCAACCAGGGCATGATCCTGCTCGACGACTTCCTCTTCAACCTCTGGGCCCAGAAGCTGATCTCCTTCAACGAGATGCTCCAGCACTGCCAGGACCCGGAGGCGGTCCAGACCAAGGTCCGGGAGTTCACCGAGGAGCTCAAGCGGCAGCAGGGGAAACGGAAGTAGGAATGATGAAGGATGAAGGCAGAATGACGGAGGCGGCGGCCGGCCGCCGTCCCGCTCCATTTCCATCACTCTTGGTTCATCATTCTGCATTCCCCGGGCGGAGGGCGTAGACTGTGCCAATCGGGCAGAAGAGAAAGCCGCTGGGGCAGATCCTCATCGAGGAGGGCCTGCTCACCG
>JAKLDR010000234.1 GCA_022703445.1 Planctomycetota bacterium
GGCCGCGGACTTGAGGATCTCCGCGATGCGGTTGGTCAGCTCCTGGCAGTACACGCGGACCATGCCCACCGTGGTGCGGTCGTCGAACAGGATGACCAGCAGCGAGCGGTCGGCGGCCAGGCCGATATGGATGTGCTCGTTCTTGCCCTGGTGGAAGATCACCGAGAACTCGCTCTCGCCCAGGAGCTTGGCCAGTTCCCGGGTGGCCGCGAAAGAGCCGGCCACCAGGGCGGCCAGGCTGTCCGGGTTGAAGGAGCCGACCGACCCCTTCTTGGTCACCAGGTGCCCGTCGCGGTCGACGAGCAACGCGGCCCGGGCCTGACTGTCCTTGAGGAACTCGTCCAGCACGGCGTCGATCTTGCCGACGTCCTCGGCGTAGAACACCAGCCGTTCCTGGCGCATCTGCTCGCTGTGGTTCTGCTCTGGCACGTTCGTCCCTCCGGGCAAATCAGAACAGCTTCACGAGTCCGGTGAAGTGCAGCGTGGCCAGGGCCACCAGGGCCACGACCAGCGCGACGCCGACGATGATCATCACCGTCGTCGTCCGGTTGTCCTTCTGGATCGACTTGATGGCCTGCACCGGCTGGGGCTTCTCCGTCGCGACGGCCTCGCGCTTGCGGCGCTCGATCTCGCGCCGGATGGGGTTGGCGTCGTCGTCGTGGTCGGCGACCGGCGCATGCCGCTCGGAGGCCGGCCTGGCCGCGGGCGCCGGGGCCGGGGCCGGTGCAGGGGCCGGAGCGTGGACCGGGGCGGCCGGAGCCTTGGGCGCCGCGTGAGCCGGAGCGGCCGGCGGGTGCGCGGCGGCCGGGGCTGGCGCCTTGGGCTGGGCCGGCGGCGGAGCCGGCCTGGGCGCCGCGGCCGGAGCCGGAGCCTGGGCCGGAGGCGCCTTGGGAGCTGCATGGGCCGGCGCAGCCGGCGCCGGATGCGCCGGGGCGGCGGCGGGCCGGGGAGCGGCCGGGGCCGGCGGCGGCGCGGCCGGCTTGGGCGCAGCCGCGGGCGCCGGCGGGTGCGCGGGAGCGGCCGGCTTGGCCGCAGGCGGATGCGCGGCGGCCGGAGGCTGGGCCGGCGCGTGGGCCGGGGCCGGCGGCCGTCCGGGCGCCGGAGCCGCATGGGCCGGGGCGGCCGGCGCCGTATGCGCCGGAGCGGCGTGGGCAGCCGGGGCCGCGGGGGCCGGGTGGGCGGGCGCGGCCGGCTTGGGCGCCGGAGCCTTGGCCTCCGAACCGTGCCCGTACTCGGCGTTGAGCTTCTTGATCACCAGTCCGGCGATCAGCTTGAGCGTCGGAAAGACGCCCTCGCCCTTGAAGGCGACGGCCTCGCAGGTGGGAACGTTCCAGCGGTTGAGGACCGCGTTCATCTCCTGCACCGACTGGGCGTCGGGCAGGTCGCGCTTGTTCCACTGCAGCACCAGCGGCATGGTGGTGATGTCCAGGCCGTTCTCGCTCAGGTTGGTGACCAGGTTCTCGAGGCTCTCCAGGTTCTCCTTCATCATCTTCTTCGAGGAGTCGGCCACGAAGACCAGGCCGTCGGCGCCCTGGAGCACGAGTTTCCGGGTGCGGTTGTAGTAGACCTGGCCCGGGACGGTGTAGAGCTGGAACTTGGTGGTCATGCCCGCCACCGACCCCAGGTTCAGGGGCAGGAAGTCGAAGAAGAGCGTGCGGTCCTGCTCGGTGGACAGGGACACCAGGTCGCCGACCGAGTCCTTGGGGGCCTTGGCGTGGATCATCTCGAGGTTGGTGGTCTTGCCGCTGCGGCCCGGACCGTAGAAGACGATCTTGCAGTTGACCTCGCGCAGCGCCAGGTTGATCTGTACCATGGCTTCTCCCGTCTGCCGACTGGCAGCCCGATCGAGGGGCGCCGGGGATCCCCGGCGCCCGCCCGGGCTGCTATAGCCTCATCTCGCGGCCGGCTTCCGCCGCGGCCGCGGCCAGTTCCAGGTGCACCAGGCCCAGGTTGGCGGCGGTGTCCACCGTCGCCACCAGGAACCCGGGGCCGGCGGGCGCGAGCACGGCCCGCCCCCCCGCTCCGGACACCACCAGGTGCTTCACGGCTCCGCGCCCGAGTTTGGCGGCGGCCTGGCCCAGCGACCGGCCGAGGTTGCCCAGCACCGCGGCGGCGGTCTCCTCCGCCGGGGCTCCGCCCAGCGCGGTCCGGGCGGCGATGATGAACCCGTCCGGGCTCACCGCCATCGCTCCGGACACGCCCGGCACGGCGCAGAGCCGCTCGAGTATCTGCTTCATGCCCCGCCTCCGGCCGGGCCGCCATCGTGGTCGTGCAGCTTGCGGGCGAACGCCGCGGCGTGCTGGGCGATCAGCGCGGGCCGGCTGCGCGGCGCAGCGACGATGCCCAGGCTCATGTCGCGGATCGCGTAGAGGTAGAAGCCGCCGCCGGAGGTCTCCACTGCCGCATCCTCGAACCCGCCGAGGCCCAGTTCCCCGCAGGCCGGGCCGGCCGCGCGCCGGAGGTCGGCGGTCGCGGCCGCCGCGTCCTGCTCGGCCAGGCCGGCCGGAAGCGCCGCGGCCACCACCTGGCCGGCGGCGTCCACCAGAATCGCACCGTCGATGCCGTCCCGGCCGGTCAGGCGCGAGATGGCTATGGCCGCCATGCTGGCCTTGGTGTGCACCGGACCCGGAACCTGAGCCGCCGCAGCCGCCGGCGCGCTCGGGGCAGCCGGAGCGGCGGCCCGGGCCGGCGGCACCGGGGCCTTGACCTTGGCCGGAGTGGCAGGAGTCGCAGGAGTTGCAGGAGCCGCGGGAGCCGCCGCGGGCGACGCCGGGGCCGCCCCCCGGTGCGCGCGGTCCCCGCGGACATCGGCCTCCTCAGGAGCCAGCTGGCGCAGCCTGGCGAAGTACTCGGCAGCCTCGGTGTGCCGGCCCAGCTCGCCGAGGAGCCGGCTGAGCAGCCGGAGCGCCGACGAGTTGAATTTGTCGAGCTCCACGGCCCGGGTCAGGTGCCTGCAGGCCTCCTCGCGACTGCCCTTGTCGGCCAGCAGCAGGCCCATCACGTGGTGCAACCCGTCGTGTTCCGGGTAGCTGGCCAGGCCGGAGCGCGCCACCTGCATGGCCTTGTCGTGCTCGTTGCCGGAGCGGTAGAGCTCTGCCAGGCGGGCGCAGAGACGGCCGTTGGGGTAGCGGGCGATCTCGTCCCGCAGCCGGCGGCACTCGGCGTCGCGCTCGAGGGCCGCCAGGTCGCGCTCCAGCCGGACCAGCGCGGCGTCGCCCGGGAACGAGGTCAGCCCGCGTCTGGCGGTCTGCCGGGCCTGGGTCAGGTCGCCCTCGGCCTGGAGCAGCTGCGCCAGATGGACGAAGGCGGCCGGCGAGGCAGCCTCGGCGGCCTCCCGTTCCAGCCGGGACCTTTCCCGGTTCTTGAGCAGCTTGTCTATGAAACTCATCAGCCTCCGCTCCGGCGCCCAACCCGCGGAATGCCAAGGACATCCTCAAAGGTTAGCGACGCCCGGCCTCCCGTCAAGGACCGTTGCCTGGCCACTCACCGGGATCAGTACGCCTCGCTCTCCTCGGCGACCTGCAGCCGGCGGTCGACCTCCTGGCTGACCGCCGCGGCCCGGCACGAAGTGGGGCTCTTGCCCAGCTCCGAGCCGCCCTCGAGGTGGGCCAGGCCCGGGCAGCGCACGCACCAGCGCGCCAGCCGGCAGGTCGGACACTCGGTGAGGTCGCCCATGGTCAGCGCCCGGACCTTGGCGAGCTCCGGCCCGGCGAGCACCTCCTCCAGGCTCTGCTTGGAGAGGTTGCCCAGCTCCTGCCGCCAGATGCCGCAGGGGAAGACGCGGCCGTCGGAGGCCACGAAGATGTTGGCGCGGGCGGCCGAGCACATGGCCCGCTCCGGCTTCGCGGCGGCCAGGTTCGACCCGGGCCGGTAGGGCCCGGCCTCCTGGGCGCGACGGAAGAGGAACTCGATGAGTTGGTCGGGTGAGGCCTGGTAGTCGAGCGGCGCGCGGTCCCCGTCCAGGCGGCAGAAGATGGAGGCGTCGGTCGCCAGCTCCGCGCCCCAGGAGTTGGCCACCTCGCGGACCGCGCGGTACTCGCCGAGGTTGTGGCGCATCAGGGGCATCTTGACCACCACCTTGATGCCCTTCTGGGTGAGCAGCCGGCCGGTCCGGCAGGTGGCCTGGAAGGAGCCGGGCATGCCGGTCACCGACTCGTGGGAGCGGCGCTGGCCGTAGAGGCTCAGGTCCACGGCCATGGGCTCCAGGGCGGCCAGCCGGTCGCAGGTGTCGCGGTCCAGCAGCGTGCCGTTGGTCATGATGCGCAGGGCGAACTCCAGGCGCCGGGCGGACTCCAGGATCTGCCAGATGTCCGGCCGGGTGAACGGCTCGCCGCCGGTGACCACCAGCACCAGGAAGCCCTGCTCGGCCAGCTCCTCGAGGAGCTCCAGCGCCCGCTCGGTGCCGAGCTCGGCCGGCGCCTGGTCGTGCTTCGGGTGGAAGCAGTGCCGGCAGGACAGATTGCAGCGGCAGGTGACCTCCCAGACGCAGGTCACCAGCCGCCCCTCCTGGGTGGCTTTGACCCGCAGATCGTGCAGGTAATCCGCGTTGCCCGTCATGATGTCGTTCCTTCCCGCAGTGAGGACCGTGTCGCAGTCCACGTAACCACCGGCGCGTTTGTTCAGTACGGTCTCCATGATAACGCGGGAGCCGGGGGCGTCAAGGTGGTTCGATGGCTGCGGGAAGAACGGGATCTGTGTCGTTTACTTTGCAGCAGTCCCGGCGTCTTCTTGATTGGCCGGCCATCGCCTCGCCGCCCACCGGGGCGAAGCAACCAACGGCGAACTGCAGATTGCAGATATCCGATTTCT
>JAKLDR010000235.1 GCA_022703445.1 Planctomycetota bacterium
ACCATCGACCAATACCGCCTCCCGCACCCACGCCTGGAAGATGCGGTCCAGGACCATCTCCTCTAGATGTGCCTGGTCCACGCGGATGGACTTGAAGTAGGTCTGGTGGTCGAGCCGGCCGGAGGCGTAGTTGTAGCCAGAGGAGTTGCCGGCAGCGACGTTGAACGGCATGTTCAGACACCGCGCGATCTCGTTCAAGATCTCCCGCTTGAACTCCGCATAGGTCGTCGCCGGCTGCTCGGCGTGCAGCTGGCTCATCTTCCACCCGCCGGGCATGGTCACCAGCATTCGCCGTTCCAATTCCACCTGGTCCATAGCCTCCACCGGGTCCGCCTCGCCGTTGGCCGGCGAGTCGGTGTAGAGGATGCCCGCGAAGTCGGCCGCGCTCTCAGCCGCCGCGATGACCGCCAGGGTGTACCGGCGCAGCTGCGCGAAGAGTGGCAGTGCTGGCGTGATCTCCGGTACACCCCGGCTCTGGCCTGGGCGGTCGGCGCGGAAGTAGTGCAAGACGGCGGTGGCCGGCAGCCGGTCGTAGTCCAGCCCGAACCCCATCACCAGGTCGCCAGGATGGTTCTTCAGGACGTGGTACTCGACCGGGTTGCCGGCCCCGTCGAAGACGATCCCGTCGATGGCGTTCTCCACGATGAGCGAAAGGTCCGACGTGGATACTTGGTCCGCCTCCACCAGCCGCAGGTCCAGCTTCACCTTGTGCGCCAGCGACGGGTTGCTGGTCAGGATGCCGAAGGCCTCGCCGTCCTCGGCCCTGGCCATCCGCATGGTGCGCAGCTTCTCGGCCAGCTTCACCGCCGCCGCCCAGTCGGCGAACGCCGCCTCCACCGCCTGGTTCACATTGGGATCGACGGCCAGCATCTGCAGCCTGGGCCCCGTCCCCACCACGTCGTTGGCCAGCGTCAGGATGATGCCCCGGGCATAGCTGTTGTTGGCGACCTCGTAGCGGGAACGGTTGCGCAAGATGCGCCGGATCTCGGGGCTCGCCGCGGCGTTGGCCGAGAGCCCGTCAGCCCCGGCCCAGTGACGGATGTTGTCGGAATTGGTCACCGCGGCGTCGTACCGGCCGCGCAGCAGCTTCATGAGCCGCCGGTCGGCCCCCCGGAGGCGTAGGGTGGGCTTGTCCGTGAAAAGACCCTTCAGCCACCCAATCATCAGTCCGCCCCCGGGGGGACCATCTTCGTGCGCCGCAGGGAGAATCCGCGTGCGCGGGAGGCCTTCTTCGACTCGAGGTAACGATCCGCCTCGATCTGCTCGGCGAGCGAGTGCTGCTCCATTTCGCCCGAGTCGCCCTTGGCCCGCTTGGGGCTCTTGGCGTTCCGGCGAATCTCGCGTTCCAGATCCTTCGGCATCGCATCTTCCCCCGAGGCCGGGCCGTCATCCGCTGCGGATGCTGCGGCTGCACTCGTCGCTACTTCCTAAATTGGCATCAGGGGCTCGGCGTTGCGAAACGATTTCCTTTTTTCACCGAAAAGTACGTATATGTACGCTGTCGCTCAAACAACCTGCTCAAACGTCGTAACCTGCCTGCCGCAATGCCGACACTCGCGCCTGCGGCGCAATCGTCCGCAAGTCGCCGGACGGGTAAAGAGCACCCGGAAATGCCGACACCCGCATGTCGGACACTCGATCCCCAGCTTCACGGCCTGATCGGTCTTCCCGGCTGGCTGGTTCATCGCTTGCTCCTTTGCAGATCAGAGAGCCTTATGCGCGGCCGTTCCCGCACCGCCGGCCCGTCCGTGCCGGGAAGCACCGCGCCCTGGATGGAGGCCGCCACGGCCGAGCCCACCAGGCCGTCCAGCCAGTGGTTCTCCACGGCCTCGGGCCGCAACTTCCACTCGTCGACCACCCGCCCACGGCCCTCGGTCTTAACGCGATATTCGGCCGTCAGGTGCTCGGCGAGTAACCGGTGCGCCCCCGGGTCGCGGCCGAAGAGCGACAGACAGCCCTTGTCGCCCATGGGTGCAGCCAGGCGCCCATGAACGAAGCTCTTCCAGTAGTTCGAGTCGAAGACCACGTGCCGCACCGCCCGACGGCCCTGGACGTTGGGGATGCGCCAGTTGAGCCCCACGCGGTCACCGCGCTTACGCCGGTACTCGCTGAAGGGCGTCGAGGATGCACCCACGAACCGCCCATGGCTGGGCAACAGCACCGCCGCGTGCCGGCTCTGCCGACAGAACTGGTAGACCACGTCGGTTGAGGTGCCCCAGTTGGCATCGATCAGGCACCGGTCGATCCGGACCATCGCCCCGTCGTCCCGCCGCCATTCGCGCTCCAGGTACTGCTCGGTCAACGACTCCAGGCCGGCGTAGATCGCGCCCTCCAGCCCCGCACCCTTGGCCACGCTCGTCAGCGTCCTCTGTGCGTCCCGGAGCGTGAAATAGGGGCGCTTCTGGTCCGGATAGGCTCCGTAGTCGAGGACGTACCCGGTGAAGTCCTCCTCGAAGGCGGCCACGAGCCAAAAGAGCAACTTGCCCTGGACGTCGATGAACATGGTCAGCTGCGTGGCACCCACCGGCACCTCGCCCCGCTTCATGCCGTTGACCTTCTCGGCAATCTGGTCGGCCGATAGTAGTCCCTCGTCCTCCACGCCCTTGTCCGGCAGCGGCTCGTTCTGGTACTCGGCCTGGAAGGCGGCCTCGTCCTGGAGCTTGAGGTTCATGGCATGCTGGATGGCCGATGCCTCGTCGTGGTTGAAACGCTCCGGCCAGGCGATCTGGGACCCCTCGTCGAGCGCCGCTCGGTGCGCCAGGTAGAAGGCCGTCGCCTCCCGCATGTCACCGTGGACCCGTAGCGACTCGGCGCGGACCTCGGCGTACTTGGCCCAGAGCTTCTCATCGGTCGGAAACGCATAGACCATCTTGGTCCGCTCGCCGTTCCACTCCGGGTGCTTCTCGCGGTCGAGGATGTTGTCGGCCATGTCGCCCGGGCGGATCACCGTGCAGGGCATGACCCCGGCGATCTTCTTCCCCGGCCCGGCCATGCCCAAGACGGCGCCGGCCAGAATACGCTCGCGCGTGGCACACTGCGAGAGTGATCGGGCCGACTCATCCGTCTGCGGATCGTCCAGGACCACCAGCGACGGCCGTACCGTCCTCCCGTCGGCCCGCTTGTACTTCATGCCCCGGATGCGGCCGGTGATCCCGGCGACCTTGATGATCGCCCCGCTGGCCAGACTATCTGGAATGGTCGGCAACACCACCTCGTTCGCCGTCCAGCCGATGTGCGTCCGCTCGCCCTTGTAGAGCTGGCCGTTGCAGCGGTTGGCGATCCCATCGAGGCAGCGGATCGGGTGGGACACCTCCGGGAAGTCCGAGGCGAGCAGGTCGTTGCCGTCGAGTTCCATCTTGATGCTTTCGAGCATCTCGACCGCATGGACCTCGGACGCGCCGATCAGGCAGACGAAGTCCCGGTGTCCGTTGAGCACCGCCCAGAGGCACGCGCACTCGGTGATCGAGGTCTTCCCCGAGCCGCGCGGGAGGGCCATGGCGAAGAGCCCCCCGTGCTGGACCGCCGCTTCCACCTTGGCGATCACCTTCAGGTGGTCGGGCGACCAGGGAAGATGGAAGGTCAGCGGGAAGTAGGTCTCGCAGAAGAACCGGAACTCCCGCTCGGCCCGAGCCCTCCGCTCAGGATCTTCCACAGATGGCAGCTCGCCGATGTCCCGGCCGGCCAGGGCCTTCACGCGGTTCCGCGCCGCCTGGGCCTCCTTCATGGCCTCGTACTCGGCCGCGGGATCTCTGGCCGGCCTGGGCTTGTGGCGCTCGTCGACCAGCCAGGCCACGTACTTGAAAAGGTCCACCCGCCGGCCGTCGCCGATCCGGAACCCGGCCCGGGTCCGGTGCCGGTGTAGCTGGCGCTCCTCTATCACCGCCCCGAGCGGCGTCGAATTCAGGAGCCGCGCCAGGTCGCCCGGCTTCAGTTGCCGGGGGTCAATCGCCACGGCCGGCCTCCCGGGCGAGCCAGGCCGCGTAGTGCAGGATGTTCACCGTACCGTCCGGGTTCACCGGCGCGCCGGCCGTAATGTCCCGCCGTAGCGCTTCCTCCGTAATGTGCCTGGAGCCCGCCGAACGCAAAACGGCGACGACTGCCGACACCGCCAAACGACTAGGCGTAAGCGGCGCATTCACGCCAGATGCAGACATGCGCGAATCCTCCGATTTCCTTCCAATCTGAGTTGATGTTCTCGACGATTTAGGGTAATGATGTGTGTAACAATACCAAGAGCGCATTGAGCGCCGGAAAGGAACGGAGGACGGAAATGACGACCCGCGAGATGAGAAAGATCGAACGCGAGACCACCCGGTGGATGAACCGGAAGCTCAAGAAGGCCATACGCCGGCTGGCCTACAACCGCCTGCGCATGGTCTACGCCGACCGCCTGGCCAACTGGGAAACCCGCCGCCTGGTTCGGGCCGAGGCCCGCCGGCGCGGCTACAAGACCACCGCCTTCGAGAACTGAAAGAAGAAGACCATGGCAGCCAAGAAAGCGAAGACCGCGGCGCAGACCTACGAGGAACGGGCCCAGGACATCGGCGCCCTGATGGGCTGGCTCCAGGACGAGCTGGAGGTCCACGAGGAGAAGGCCAAGGCCGACCCCCGGAACTGGGCTCTGGTTGGAGACCTGGCTGAGGTGCGGATGCGCCTGGTCGACGCCCTGACCTTCCTCTCCGGCAACGAC
>JAKLDR010000236.1 GCA_022703445.1 Planctomycetota bacterium
TGTGGGAGCGTGAACTGCCGATGCAGCAGGTCAATCCGCAGTGGGGCGGGAACAATCAGGTGTTCCTGGCGGGCGGAGAGGGCATGGTGGTGGCAGTCGCCAGCTCGATGTCCTTCAACCCGCAACCCGGCCGGCAGGATTTCAAGCAGACCGTGGTGGCGCTGGACGAGGGTGCCGGCCAGCAGGTGTGGTCCACCGAGCTTGGCGGAGGCAACGTGCTGTCCGCCCTGATCGCCGAAGGGCTGCTGGTTATCAATTCCCAGGATCAGATGCGCGGCAACCGCAAGGTGACTGCCTACGATCTCGCGGATGGCCGGAAGCACTATGAGATCGGCATCAACGGCTGGGGCCAGGTCATGCAGGTCCAGGGCGACGTTCTCATGGTGCCCAGCCAGAACTCCCTGGACTGCTACGAACTGACCACGGGCAAGCTCAAGTGGCGTGCGGCGGTCGGTTCCATGCCCACCCTGGTGGCGGTCGACGATGAACGCGTGGTCATAGTTGAACCGGTCATTGACCGCAACGCAGGACGCAACAAGGTCCGGTTCGCGAGCTGGTCGGTGCAGACTGGCAAGCGTCTTTGGTCCTCGGAGGAGTTTAGTGGGTACTATCAGGCGGCCGTGGGGCGCTCACCCTACGGTGCGTCCGCCCCGGTCGTTCCCAAAGGCACTGCGAAGCTGGCGGTATCCATATACGATCATCAGGCGCGCAGGCCTACCGTGCTGGCTCTCGACGGTGCCAGCGGCAAACTTCTGTGGCGCTCAGACCTGCCACTCAACACGCAGCCGCCTGCCCTGGTGGCTGGGGCGGCGCATGTGGCCGGTTCACTGCAACTCGGGGGCGGGGCGGCCTCAGAGGTGCGCGTCTGGGCCCTGGATTCCGGCAAGCTGCTCTACTCGCAGCCCATGGGCCGGGTCGGACAACTCTCCGTGCAGCAGGACCTGCTGCTTTACGTGGGGGGCAATGGCGAGATAGAGCGTCTCAAGCCCGGTGAAGCGAAGCCGGACCAGCCCGCTCCGGGCCCCGCCGTTCCCGAGCCGCCCAGGCCCCAAGTGCCGGCACCGGCGCCGGTTTCGGCTCCAGCTCCGGCCCCCGCGCCCGTCGGGAAATAGGGGTTTGCCGCCTGTGAGCCCGCGGCTATACTCACCCCAGGAACTTCGGGGGATGGCGTCCATCCCCGGCAAGATCATTAGGTGCATGTCTGGCGGTTGCGTTGTGGCAGGGCCGCTGTCGCGGCCCCTTTTAGGAGGCGGCAATGCCTGAGCAAGTTCCCAGCGTGAGCAAGGAAGTTTCCAGCAAGGACATCGAGGCGGTCAAGAAGCTGGCCGAGGCCTACGGTGTGGTCAAGAAGGAACTGGCCAAGGTCATCGTCGGCCAGGACAAGGTGGTCGAGGAAGTGCTTATCGCCATCTTCTCCCGTGGCCACTGCATGCTGGAGGGCGTTCCGGGGCTGGCCAAGACGCTGCTGGTCAGCACGCTGGCCAGGGTCCTGACCCTCGATTTCCGGCGCATCCAGTTCACTCCCGACCTGATGCCTTCGGACATCACCGGTACCGAGATTCTCCAGCAGAACAAGGACACCGGCGAGCGGACCATGAACTTCGTGCCCGGCCCGCTCTTCGCCAACATCATTCTGGCCGACGAAATCAACCGCACGCCGCCCAAGACCCAGGCTGCGCTGATGGAAGCCATGCAGGAACGCCAGGTCACCACGGCCGGGCAGACCCGCCGGCTGCCCGACCCGTTCTTCGTGCTGGCCACCCAGAACCCGATCGAGCAGGAGGGCACCTACCCGCTGCCCGAGGCCCAGCTCGACCGCTTCATGTTCAAGATATTCGTCGACTACCCGGCCGAGAACGAGGAGTACGAGATTGTCCGCTCCACCACGGCCATGTGGACGCCGGACCTGAAGAAGATCCTCGGGGCCCAGGACATCCTGGCCCTTCAGGAGATAGTGCGCCGCGTGCCGGCGGCCGAGCATGTCATCCGCTACGCCATGAAGCTGGTGCGCCAGACCCGGGTCAACAGCCCGGAGGCGCCCTCCTTCATCAAGGAGATGGTCTCCTGGGGCGCCGGGCCGCGCGCCTGCCAGTACCTGATCCTGGGCGGCAAGGCCCGGGCCATCCTCAACGGCCGCTACTACGTGTCCTGCGAGGACGTCCGCGCCGTGGCCCATCCGGTGCTCCGCCACCGCATCATCACCAACTTCAACGCAGAAGCCGAGGGCATCACCCCCGACAAGATCGTGGACAAGCTCATCGAGGCCACGCCGTCGGCCGAGAGCTCCGCGCTCGAGGACAAGCGGGTCCCCAAGGTGCTGGAGACCCAGCAGGGCTAGGGAACCTGCCCTTGACGCTCCCGGCCGGGCCAACGCCTGGCCGGGCCTGAGCCCCGAATGCCGGCTCTCCGGCGGAGATCAAGATGGCCAAGCTCGACGCTGCGGCGGCCCGGAAATACCTGGATCCCAAGACCCTCAGCAAGGCCTCGCGTCTGGAGATGCGCGCCCGGCTGGTGGTCGAGGGCTACATCTCGGGCATGCACCGCTCGCCCTACCACGGGTTCTCCGTGGAGTTCGCCCAGCACCGCGAGTACGCGCCGGGCGACGACCTCAAGCACATGGACTGGAAGGTCTTCGGGCGTTCGGACCGCTACTACATCAAGGAGTACGAGGAGGAGACCAACCTCCGTTGCCACATCATCCTCGACACCTCCGAGTCCATGAATTACGCCTCGCCAGGGCACATGACCAAGCTGGAGTACGGCTGCTACATCGCGGCCACGCTGGCCTACATGCTGCTGCGCCAGCAGGACGCGGTCAGTCTGACCCTCTTCGACAACGCCATCAAGAAGATGGTGCCGTCCTCGGCCAGTCCGGCGCAACTCCGGACCGTTCTCTACGAACTCTGCCAGATTGTGCCCGAGAAGAAGACGGACATGAACCTGATCTTCCACGATCTGGCCGAGCGGGTTAAGCGCCGCGGCCTGGTGGTGCTGATCAGCGATCTCTTCGACAACGCCGAGAACATACTGCGTGGGCTGCAGCATTTCCGCCACAAGCGGCATGAGGTGCTGGTCTTCCACGTGCTCGATGACGCCGAGACCCGCTTCCCGTTCAAGGACATGACCAAGTTCCTTGGGCTGGAGAGCTGGCCAGAGCTGATCGTGGACCCTCCGTCGCTGCGTAAGGCCTATGTCGAGGAGTACGAGGCGTTCGTCGCCGCCATGAAGAAGGGCTGCCTCAACACCCGCATCGACTACGCAGTGATGAACACCAGCCAGCCGCTGGATGTCGCCCTGACCGCCTATCTGGCGACCAGGGCGTCGACCCGCACCAAGTGAAGGCCGCAGACAAGCTGGACAAGGGAGCCTAGACTTGATAGAGCCCATTCACCCCTGGATGCTGGCCGGCACGGCCGTGGGATCGGCCCCGGTCATCATCCACCTTCTCAACCGGCAGCGCTACAAGAAGGTGACCTGGGCGGCCATGCACTGGCTGCTGGCCGCCTTCAAGAAGAGCGCCCGGAGATTGCAGATCGAGGACCTGATCCTGCTCATCATCCGGATCCTGATCCTGGTCCTGCTGGCCCTGGCCCTGGCCCGGATGGTCATGCACGAGGGCGGCTTCCTGGGCATCGGCGGCAAGAGCGAACTGCACCGGGTGGTCGTGCTGGACACCTCCTTCTCGATGGGGTACTCCCCCGGCGGCAAGACGTGCTTCGACCGCGCCAAGGAGGTTGCCCGGCAACTGGCGTCGAAGACCGAGCTGTCCCCCGGCGACAAGGTCACCTTGGTGGCCATGACCGATCAGGCCGGGGTGCGCGTCAAGGCCTCCAGCGACATCAACGCGGTTTACCGCGACGTCGACTCGACCGAGCTGTCCGAGGCCGGGACCAACGTGCCCATGTCGCTGGCCAAGGCCCTGCGGCTCCTGGCCGAGAGCACCAGCAGCCCGCGGCGGGAGATCTTCCTCATCACCGACATGACCCGCTGCGGTTGGCTGGAGGTCGGCGGGGCCAACGACGGCAAGGTGCGCAACCTCGACGAGCTCAAGAAGGCGGTGGCCGAGTACAAGAACGCCAACCCCAACCGGGGCCTGCCGCCGGTCTACCTGATCGACGTGGGCGTCAAGGACGCCCAGAACGCCGCGGTGGTGGGGCTGGAATCCGACACCCCGATCATCGCGGCCAAGAGCCTGGTGGCCTTCAAGGCCCGCGTGCAGAACAACACCGACAAGGACCTCAACGACCTGTCGGTGGCCTTGAGCGTCGATGGCGAGCGGGTCTCCTCCGCGCTGATCCAGAAGATCGCCGCCGGCCGGGAGGGCTCGGTGAGCTTCTCCTATCAGTTCGAGACCGCCGGGCCGCACTGGGTGTCGGCCGGGATCGAGCCGGACCGTCTGTCGTCCGATGACCGGCGGCCCATGGCCGTGCCGGTGATCGAGAGCCTCAAGCTCCTGGCTGTCGACGGCGAGATCAAGTCCACGGCCCTGGAGAGCGAGACCGGGTTGCTCCTGCGGGTGTTGGCTCCCAAGGTGCCGCAGCACCTGGCTTCCCAGGGGGTGCGCTCCCCGTCGATCATCAGCCCTTCGGTGATCAGCGACGAGGGCCTGCCGGAGGCCCAGCTCGAGGGGCT
>JAKLDR010000237.1 GCA_022703445.1 Planctomycetota bacterium
GTACTGCTCGTTCCTGCTGCCGGGAAGCCGGGAGCCTTCGTCGCGAAGCCGCTGGCGGCGGCGGCCGGGGCGGTGAAGGACGCGGCCGGGGCCGGCGCGCCGATCGTGGCGGACTTCGACGGGGACGGTTACGCGGACGTCGTGATGCCGTTCGCCAAGGGCAGCGTTTTCCACAAGGGGCTGGGGGGCGGTGAGTTCGCGGAGGGCGCGGCCTGCGAGGTGGCGCTGGGCGAGGGGCGCACCGGGGCGTTCGTGGGCGACTTCGACATGGACGGGCGGCTGGACGTCATGACCGTGGCTGGGGACAGTCCGCGGCTCTGGCAGAACGCCGGCGGCGGGCGGTTCCGGAACGAGTTTGGGCTGTGCGGGGAGCTGACCTACATATCGAAGCCCGGGGCGGTCGGCGGCAACGCCTGCGACATCAACGGCGACGGGCGGACTGACGTCTTTCTGTTCTACGCGGACATGTGTCCGCAGGTGTTCTTCAATCGCGGGTTCCGCAGCTTCGGGCACGCCCACAAGCCGATCGATCTGGAGGAGACCGGCAATCTGCCGGAGGCGGCGAAGGGGCAGCAGGCCGGGGTGATGGCCGACTTCAATGGGGACGGGGCGCAGGACATGGCGCTGGTGCTGGCCGACGGCACGGTGCGTCTGGTGCCGCAGGCCGTGGCCGCCGACGCGCCGCTGGTCCTGCGGGTCGCCCTGGCGCCAGGAGCCTCGGCCGGACCGGTGACGGTGAGTGCCCGGGACCGGCGGATGTCGCTGGGTGCCTGGGCGGTTCAGCCGGGCGGCGAGGCCTTCTTCGGGCGGGTCGAGGCCGGCGAGGTCACGGTGACCTGGCAGCTGCCGGGAGAGCCGCCGCAGAACAGGGCCGTCCTGCTCGATGACCGGCCCGTGCGCCTGCTGATCGGAGGCGGGAAGTGACGGGAGCGGGTGGGAACGCGGTCCCGCGCCGCCGCCGCTTCCCGGGCGGAAGCCGGCTGTGGGCGGCCGCCGTCGTCCTCGGACTGCTGGTCCTGACCGGGGGCGTCGCGCAGGCGCTCATCAACCCGAACTTCACCCCGGTCCAGCTGGTCGAGAAGGCCGACCTGATCCTGGTCCTCAACATCCGGCCCCCGGCCGAAGGCAGCAGCCGCTGTTCCGCCGAGGTCGTCCGGTGCATCAAGGGCCGGACGCCGGCCAATCGCCAGGTTTTCGACTTGAACAGCGCCGCCAACCGGGAGCACGGCCTGGCCATCCGCAGGATGCTGGCGGAAGCCGGGGCGCAGCCGGCGCTGCTCTTCGTCGGCAAGGGGGACAGGGACGAACCCCTGGCCCTGCTGCACGTCGGCGGAAAGTGGGTGGCCCTGAACCGCGCGCCGGCGTCACCGCCGGCCCGCTGACGACTGCTGCTTCGCTGAGGGTGGGGCCCGGGCGCCCCGCGGGATGGGAGGGCATGTCATGTCCAGGCGCGCACTGACGGCGGGGCTCTCCGGACTGATTCTCCTGGCCGCGGCCGGCACCGCCCGCGGGTACATCAACCCCAACTTCACCCCGGTGCATCTGGTCGAGAAGGCCGACCTGGTCCTGTTGCTCAGGATCGCCCCGGCCGACGACAAGGGCAGGGCCAGGGGAGAGGTGGTCAAGGTCCTCAAGGGCAAGGCCGACAGGGCCCAGACCTTCGACCTGACCAGGAGCGCCAACGCCGAACACGCCAAGGCGGTCCGGGAGATGATCAGGTCCAACGGCGGCGGCCCGGCGCTGCTCTTCGTCGGCAAGGGCGAGAAGGACGAACCCTCCAGCAAGCTGCACATCGGCGGCAAGTGGGCCAGCCTGGACAAGGCCGGGGCCGCCGACACCTGGGATGTGGACGTCATCGACTCCCACATGGAGGGCACCTGGGCCGGTGGCACGGACATGCTGCTGACGCTGACCGAACTGCTCATCAGATTCCCGGATACCGATGTGCCGGTGGCCGGCAGCGGCAGATGGGAGGACGTGATCAAGATCGAAGAGAAGGTTGCCGGCAAGGTCAGCGCCGCCCGCGCCGTAGACCTGGCCGGAAATGGCAAGTTCGCCCTCTTCGTGGCCTCCGACGGTGGCGACAAGGTCGTGGCCTACGACGAGAAGGCCAAGAAGTTCGCGGACGTTACCGGCAAGCTCAAGCTGGCCTCGAAGTCCAGGGCCTTCGCCTGGGCCGACCTCAACGGCGACGGCAAACTGGACCTGGCCTCCTCGGACGGCAAGGCTCTGGCGGTCTGGACGCAGGGCGCCGACGGCGCCTTCGTCTCGACGGCGGTGGCCGAGGTGCCCAAGGAGGAGTGCGTCGGTCTGGCGGCCCTGGACCTGGGGGCCAAGGGCCGTGCCGGGCTGGTCTGGACCGGCAAGACCGGAGCCCCGACCCTGCTGGTGCCCGACAAGGGCAAGGCCGGGGTCTTCGCGCTGAAGCCGCTGGCGGTCGCGGCCGGGGCGGTCAAGGATCCGGCGGGGCCCGGCGGGTGCCTGGTGGCCGATTTCGACGGCGACACCCTGGCGGACATCATCCAGCCGTACGCCAAGGGCAGCGCGTTCTACAAGGGCAAGGGCGGCGCGGAGTTCGCGGAGGGCGTGGCCTGCGCGGTGGCGCTGGGCGACGGCAAGACCGGGGCCTTCCTGGGGGACTACAACGCCGACGGGAAGATGGACGTGCAGACGGCGGCCGAGGACAGCCCGCGGCTCTGGCAGAACGCTGGCGGCGGCAAGTTCGTGGACTTCTTCGCCATCAGCGGCGAGCTGACCTACATCTCCAAGCCCGGCTGCATCGGCGGGAACACCTGCGACATCAACAACGACGGCCGCCAGGACGTCTTCCTGTACTACAGCACGGACGCCACCACCAACGCCCAGGTCTTCTTCAACCGCGGCTACCGCAGCTTCGGACACGCCCACAAGCCCATCGACCTGGACGAGACCGGCAACCTGCCCGAGGCCAAGGACGGGCAGCAGGCCGGCGTGCTGGCCGACCTCAACGGCGACGGGGCCCAGGACATGGCCCTGGTCCTGCCCGACGGCACGGTCTGCATCGTTCCGCAGGCCGTGATCGGAGATGGCATGCTGGCCGTCCGGGTGGCGCTGCCCACCAACGCCGAGACCTGCGGTCCGGTTACCGTCTGGGCGGAGAACGACCGGCGGCCGCTCGGCGCATGGTCGATCTCCCCGGGCACCGGCGAGGCGCTCTTCTGCCGCGCCGAGGCCGGCGAGGTCACCGTGACCTGGCAGCTGCCCGGCGGTCAGCCCCAGAAGAAGACGTTCACCCTCGAGAACAAGCCGATCCGCTTCGTGATCGGCGGGGACAAGAAGTAGCCGCAGCACGCGCGACACACCCAGCCAGGAACACTCGGGGGCGGCCGCAAGGCCGCCCCCGAGCATTTCCGGGCACGCCGCACCGGGCTATGGCTTGGTCTGCGTCGGACCGCGCCCTTCCCCGGTCCCTTCTCCGTCCTGTGCTGGCGGGGCCGGCGGCTTGGCCTGGAAGAAGCCCTTGAAGGCGTCAAGCCCATCGGTCTTGGCCTGGGCCGCCTCGAGGTTCTCGCGTTGGATGGCCTCGTAGATCTCCTTGCGGTAGACGGGGATGCTCTTCGGTGCGGTGATGCCCAGACGCACCGTGTCGCCGCGGATGTCCACCACCGTTACGCGGATATCCTCCCCGATCACGATGGTCTCGTCCTTGCGGCGCGAGAGAACCAGCATGGTCAGGCCCCCGGCCCCGCCGCGGCGGCGGCACCGCCGGACCGCCCGGAGGGGGCGGAGAACCCCTGCGGGAAGACCGGGTGCTTGGTGGTGTACTCAGTCCCGGACAGCACCAGCTGGCGGCCCAGCCGGCGCTCGGCGTTAAAGACCACCGGCCCAAGCAGGTTGGCGGTCATCCGCCACGGGTCGGCCGGAATGGACAGGATCACACTGATGACCGCGTCCTCGATCCTGGCCAGATGCAGGTCGCTCAACTCGGCTGCCGCCACCGCCACGCGGTAGTCGCTCTTGAACAGCAGCGGGTCGCAGATGACGAAGGCCAACTCAGGCTTGTCCGCGGACTGCAGCCACTTGAAGGGCGTACCCTCGGGCCCGTCGAATATCACGAAACTGCGCGCTTCCGGGAACCCGACGATCCCGTCCGGGAAACGGATGGTGGCGGAGTCTTTGACCTCCACCTCGCCGAACCTGCTGGTTCTGATCTTCATCTGCTCCTCACCGGCACCCGGTCAACCGGAACCGCGCCTCGTGATTCTAGTCTTCCCCCAGCCTGGCCGCTACAGGAAATCCGCAAGGCTCATGGGCATGACTTTGGCGCCCAGTTGCAGCGCGGCCTGCATCTGGTTGGTCAGCTGCTGGAAGTCCACGGCCGCCTTGGAGTAGTCGACGTCATTGACCTCGGAGAGCAGCTTGGTCATGTTGTAGCTCTCCTCCTCGTGACGGGCGTTGGACTGCTCGAAGCGCTGGACGCGGGCGCCGGCCTCGGCCCGGGACCGGAGGATCTTGTCCAGGGCCTGGTCCAACTGCGGAATGGTCGCGTTGATCGCCGCCTGGTCGTCGGCCAGCAGGGCGTCGCGCAGGTCGATCAGCGCGGTGAAGACGTTGTCCGCGCGCACCCCGGCGGTGGCGAT
>JAKLDR010000238.1 GCA_022703445.1 Planctomycetota bacterium
CGGCCCGCAGGTGTAGAGCCCCACGGCCGGCGCGGCGATGGGCGCGAACTCGTCCTTGGCGCGGGTCAGGGTGTTGTAGAGCTTGAACATTGCGGTTGCAGTCAGCCTTTCTTGGCGGGAGCGATGATGCCGTCGATGGGGCTCGAGGCACTGGCGTAGAGTTTCCGCGGGATGCGACCGGCCAGGAACGCGTCGCGGCCGGCCTCGGCGGCGGCCTTCATGGCCCGGGCCATGCGCACCGGGTCCCTGGCCAGCGCTATGCCGGTGTTGAGGAGCACGCCCTCGGCGCCGAGCTCGAAGGCCAGGGCCACGTCCGAGGCCGTGCCCACGCCGGCGTCGACGATGATCGGCACCCCGGCGCGTTCGAGGATGATGCGGATGTTGGTCGGGTTGAGGATGCCCTGGCCGGAGCCGATGGGGCTGCCCGCGGGCATCACCGCCCTGGCCCCGGCGGCCTCCAGGCGCTTGGCCACGATCGGGTCGTCGGAGGTGTATGCCAGGACGCAGAAGCCCTCCCTGGTGAGCTGCTCGCAGGCCGAGAGCGTCCCCACCGGGTCGGGCAGCAGGGTCTGCTGGTCGCCGAGGACCTCGAGCTTCACCCAGTCGGTGGACAGGACCTCGCGCGACAGCCGCGCCACGCGGACGGCGTCCTCGGCGGTGAAGCAGCCCGCGGTGTTCGGCAGGATCGTGTACTTCTTCCGGTCGATGAAATCCAGGATGGTCTTGCCGGACTTGCCGGAGAGGTCCACGCGCCTGACGGCCACCGTGACGGCCTCGGTGCCGGAGGCGGCCAGGGCCTCGACCATCAGTTCGTTCGTTGCGTACTTGCCGGTGCCCACGAACAGCCGCGAGGAGAACTCGTAGGGACCCAGCTTCAGCTTCTCGTCCATTCCTGTCTCCGCTGCAAGTTGTCAGTTGCCAGTTGTCAGTTATCAGCGGGCCTGCCGGGACCCGGTGCCGGCAACTGCCCTCACCCGCCGCCCACCAGCGTCACGATCTCCAGCCGATCGCCGGCGGTCAGACGCTCCGAACCGTGCCGGGCTCGGGGAACGATCTCCCGGTTCTTCTCCACGGCCACCGTGGCCTTTTCCAGGCCCAGGCGACGGAGCAGTTCGGCGACGGTGGCGCCGTCGGGCAGCTCCACATCCTGATCGTTGACGGTCACGAGCACTGCACGTGTCTCCCACCGGCGCCTGACGCCACCAGTGTAGCCCGGCGGCGGGGGCTGTCAAACAGAGTCGGATGACTCATGGGCCGGGCTGCGCCGCGAGCGGAGGGCCCGTCGCCCTTCTCCCGGCCGCTGGCGTGCCGAGCCGAAGCTCGCGGCGCACTTGGTGCGCGGAAGCGCAAGCCCGCATTCGCTCCTGGCGGAGCCACGGCGCGGCAGCCTCGCTCCCGCTGCGCGGCGAGCGAAGGCTGGTGGGCGAGGGGGGACTTGAACCCCCACGACGGTTGCCCGTCAGCGGCTTTTAAAGCCGCAGCGTCTGCCGTTCCGCCACTCGCCCGCAGAGTCTCCCGACCCCGCTCCGCAGGTCGGCGTCAACGCCCCGACTTCTGCTGCTCGGCGCGCTCCGTGATGGTCTGGCCGTCGCCGGCCTTCTCGACCTTGATCACGAAGATGCCCTGGAAGAGCACCTTGCCCTGGGGATAGACCCAGGTGGTCTTGCCGGCGTCGAGCCGGTCGCCGTGGATCTTCTGCTCGGGGCTGCCCATGACGGTTTCGACCTCGGTGAAGACCATCCCTGGACGGACCTCGTCAATGTTGCGCACCTCGCACCCTGCCGCCAGAAGAGCCACTGCGGCCAGCAGGGCTGCCGGAGCGGCGATCCGGAGGAGATGGCGGACGGCAGTGATCGTCATGCCGGTCATGGGGGCCTCCCGGCGCGGCCGGCGGGCGGCCCGCGCCGGGGATCAGTATCTCCGGACGGAGCCCAAGTGCAAGCCGGGCGCTGCGGCTTTGGCGCTTGCGTCCCGGGTGGCGGGGAAGTATCAATGGGGCATCAGCCGCGGGCGGGATGCCCGGCCGGCCGACAGGAGGGGCAGGAGCGTGATCATCACCGGGGATCGCAACGCCGCCGAGATCGCCAAGGAACTCGACAACATAATCGAGAAGAAGGGCCGCGAGAACATCCCGCGGATGGTGTTCCTGGGGATGCTGGCCGGGGCATACATCGGCTTCGGGGCCATCGCCTGCAGCACGGTCAACGGTTGGGCCGGGGTCGACCCGAAGCTCCCGGCGGCCATGACCCGCATCCTGGGCGGCAGCGTGTTCGCCCTGGGGCTGATCCTGGTGATCGTCCCGGGCTCGGAGCTCTTCACCGGCAACGTGCTCATGGTCGCCGGCCTGGGTCGCAACGTGAAGGCCCGGAGCGTGCTGGCCAACTGGCTCTTCGTCTACCTCGGCAACTTCCTGGGGGCGGTGGCGCTGGCCGGGGCCATGTACGGGACGGGGCTGATGTGCGACTCCAAGGCGGAAAGCGGTCTGTCGGCGGTCGGCGGCTGGGCGGTGGCCAACACCGACATGCGCATCGCCATGCCGTTCATGGAGGCCTTCTGGCGCGGGGTGCTCTGCAACATCCTAGTGTGCCTGGCGGTGATCCTGGCCCTGGCCTCGCGCAGCGTCATCGGCAAGATTCTGGGCATATTCTTCCCGATCATGGTCTTCGTGCTCTGCGGCTTCGAGCACTGCATCGCCAACATGTACTTCCTGTCGGCCGGGCTGATGGCCAAGGGCACCTTCTTCAGCGCCTTCGGCACCATGTGGCACAACCTGCTGCCGGTCACGCTGGGCAACATCGCGGGCGGGATGGTGCTGGTCCTGATGCACCCCGGCCGCTGGAAGCGCCTGAGCCACGCCGTCGGCGGCGCCCACGAGGAGGGCGGCGAGGACCACGAGACGCGGGTGCTGCCGGCCAAGTGACCGGTCGGCACCAGCCGCCAGCCGCCAGCCGCGTCCCTGACCGGCGCCGGCATGCGCAGTCTGAGGCTTGACACGGCCTCCCCCCGGGCTAGAATCCGTCTCCGGGTGGGCAATTAGCTCAGCTGGCTAGAGCGCACGGATCACACCCGTGAGGTCACTGGTTCGAATCCAGTATTGCCCACCACCCCTGCTAACCAGCGCAAGCTCATGGCTTGCGCTTTTCTTTTTGGCTCGAAATCCAAAACGGGCCAGAATTGAGCCAAAAGGGTTCGGGAATCACGCGCCTCTGAGCCACGGGCTGCAGCAGTTTCTATCGCGAAGATCGCAGGAATTGCGAAGTTTCGTCAGCTCTATCCCCCAGGCTGGAGGGGGCGCAAGGACGAGAGGCAGGCGCCCTGCTGGCATTACGGGAGAGTGGAGACTTGGACGTATCCGCTGCACAGGCGAGCAAGCATGTCCGCCAGCTGCGCTCTGTTGCCCTGCGCCCCACTCAGCTCCACTTCGAGTATGTCCTGGGCGCGAAGCAGCGCAGCCGTCTTGTCACCAAGACAGACGGTCAGCCTATCGCCAGACAACACGATACTCCGGATCCCGCCGTAGGCTGAGTGTAGCTGATCGTCCATCTCGATATAGACATCATCTTCACCTGCGGCTCTGTCCTGGGCAGTCGGATGCAGGCTTCTCTGGAGCAGGATGTACGCTTTGGTGTCGTGCTGCTGATCGGCGAAGCCAACCATCACAACGTTGCCATCGTCCGAACAAGAGACAAACCCTGCCTTTAAACGCGTCTTTGCCATGCCCCCATTATCCGCTGGGAGGGAGGGGAAGCAAGGAACGCGATGAGGACAAGATCGGCGTCAGTGGCTTGGTTTGGGCCTTGTGCAATCGCCTCGCGCCAGCAACTCATCCCACCCAGCAAGCTTCTCAAGCTCCTTCCAAGTTGGCATGTAGCTGTTCTTGACAAACTCGTAGACTTCTGGCCTCTTAACGGTCTGCACCCACTCAACATAGTCGGTCCGTTCCGTAGCCAAGTAGTACACGTGCTTCTGTTCATCAAGATTGCCGATGAGTGCGGGCACGTTGTGAATGTGGTCTGCTTCGGCACGACACCAATCCGATTCACCCTTCTCCGCAGCTCGGCAAATTGCCTCCAATCCTCGCTGAAGAATCCATGTGTAGAGCTGATCTCTCCTGCTCAAGTTCTCTCTCCTTGTGCCCCCCATTATCCGCTGGGAGGGAGGGGAAGCAAGGGGGCACCAGGCAGAGGAGTGATCAACTACCTGCAGACTTGCCATCAGGGAAGAGGCGTGTGTGCTGCCACCAGTAGCGAACCAGCCTGCCTTCGTTCAGCGCGTTGAGTCGGACGACCTCTGCTTCAGCCAACTCTCGGCTGCGGACAACTTCTTTGACCGTCACTTGGACCTCCGGCGTGGAGTCGGGGGCTTGGAAGCCATCCCAGCGGAGAACGGCATAGACTTGGTCGCGTTCCTTGTGACTCTTGCTCATGATCTACCCGCCTAGAGATCCGTTGTCACCAAGTTGAAGTCGGCAACAGGCACAGAGCCTCTTACAACCGCTATGCCAGTGACGCCATCTCGTGGATTTCGAAACCGCCACAACTGATCTTCCGGCTTCATCCTGGCAAGCATGTCAACCCACCTTTTC
>JAKLDR010000239.1 GCA_022703445.1 Planctomycetota bacterium
CGCCGGCGGCACCTTCTGGTGCAGCTACTTCTCGATGGTCTTCGTGGCGGCGGCCGGCTCCCTGGGCTTCGCCGCCCGGAAGCTCTCCATCGACACCGAGCACAGCGCCGCCGAGAAGGGCGCCCATCACGGAGTAGTCGACGTCTGGGTGAACACCTTCCGCAAGTGGGTGCACCTCGACCCGAACTACGACCACCACTACGAACTCGGCGGCATACCGCTCAACACCGAGGAGATCGGCCGGCTCTGGCAGGAGCGGCGGGGCGAGGGACTTGAGCCCATGGTCGGGCCCGACCGCCGGTCGGTGCCCCGCGCCCGGGTCGGGAAGAAGGGCGAGCCCGAGGCCTGTGGCTGCTTCTGGCACCTCATTGAGTGCCGCAACGACGTCTTCAGGCGCGACGGTCGCGGCTCGAAGAGCCCGGCGGTGATGCTGGTGGACGAGGCCCGGAAGAGGCAGCGCTGGTATCAGGGGACTCCGCCGGACACCTTCGAGAAGATGCAGTACTCCGACGGCACGCTGCTCGTCACCGAGGAGCCGGCCGACGCCTACCCCGACCTGGAGGCGGCGTGGATGTCGGTCTTGCCGCCGCACAAGATGCCCTACTACTGCCGGGTGCAGCTCACCACGCCCTGCGCGCCCTTCTTCAGCCATTACGAGGTGACGGTCGACGGCGGCGCCCCCGAGCGCGTCGAGGGCCTGGAGTACCCCTGGCGGCTGCATCCGGGGGAGTGCGCCATCGAGGCGCGGACGGTGAACGTGGCCGGCCGGCGCGGCCCGGCCTACCGGCTGCGGCTGGAGATTGCGGAGGATCCGGCGGCGACGCCGCAGTGGCCCTGGAAGGCGGTCAGGCCGTGAGCGTCCGGGCGCTGCACTTCGTTGTGCCAGGCGGCAGCGTCCGCCCCGGATTCCTGGATGCCGTGCGGGCGCTTCCGGGCGTCGAGCTGGAGCTGTCCGAGAGCTGGCAGGGGATGGCCCCGGCGGAAGTCGCCGACAGGATGCGCGGCTGTGAGATCCTCCTGGCCTCCCGCGCGCCGGCGGTGCCGGACGAACTGGCGCGGGAACCGGGCCGGCTCAAATACATCTGCTACCTGCATGGGACCATGCGCGGGCGCATCGGCCTGCCGATCGTACGCTCGGGCATCCGGGTGACCAACTGGGGGGACGCCTGCGGCCGCGGGCTGGCCGAGGGCTCGCTGACGCTGCTGCTGGCCGTCTTCAAGGACCTGCCCCGGAGGATCATGGCGGTACGGAGCGGCGCCGGCAGAGGCATCGTGAGCAGGGGGCAGAGCCTCGCCGGGCTCAACGTCGGAGTCTATGGCTTCGGCTTCGCCGGGCGGGAGTTCGTCAGGCTGCTGGCGCCCTTCGGTGCCCACATCCGCGTGTACGATCCCTATGCCGCCGAGGTGCCCGACGGCTGCACGCGCGTCGGTTCGCTCCGGGAGCTCTTCGCCGCCTCGCAGGCGGTCGTCATCCATGCCGGCTTGACCGACGAGACCGCGGGATCGGTCAGTCGGGTGCTCCTGGCCATGCTGCCCGACCAGGGCATGGTCATCAACACAGCCCGGGGCGCGATCGTCGACCAGGCGGCGCTCTTCGACGAACTGCGCGCCGGCCGGCTCCGCGCGGGCCTGGACGTCCTGTGGCCCGACGACCTTCCCGCCGATCACGAGGCCCGGCAGTGGGAGAATCTGGTCTGGACCTGCCACGAGTTTCTCGGCGAGAACTGGCCGAACGAGAAGGGAGAGGAGTTCCCGGGCGCGCAGCAGGTCCATCTGGACAATATCCGAGCCTTCATTGAAGGCCGGCCCATGCAGTTCGTGATCGACGAGGTGCGCTACTCGAGGATGACCTGATGGACATGGCTTGCGGAGGCAGGATCTACTTCGGCACCGTGCTCCTGGAGAGGAACCGCTGGGGCCAGGGCGCGCGCCGGCCCAGCCTGGCGGTCTCCGGCTGGGTCCAGCGGATCGCCGACGAGGGGTTCGATGGCCTGGAGCTCTGGGAGAACCATGTGCTGCTGGCCGGCGAGGACGAGCTTGGCAGGTTGTGCGAGTCCCCCGCGCCGGTCAGGGTCCTCAACTGCTACGACCACTGCGAGGATGCTACCGCCGGCGCCCGAAGCCGCGCCGTAGAGCTGGCCCGCTTCTTCTCTGCCGAGGGGATGAAATTCAACTTCGGCCGCGAACCGGCCCGGCACGAGGAGTACGTCAGGAACGTCAAGGCCTGGCGTGCGCAACTTCCTCCGGCCTTCCGCTTCCTATGCGAGTGCCATGGGGGCACCACCGTGGAGGACCCGCAGCGGGCCGCCGAGACCTTTGCCCGGATGGGCCGCGACACTTGCGAGGTCATCGTCCACGGCTTCGGCGGGACCGATGAGGACCTCCGCCGGCGGTTCAAACTGCACGAAGGGCGCATCACCCACGTCCACGCCAGGCTGCCCGACGGTGGTGCGGCGGCCGAGCCGGAGGTCCGAATGAGGGTCGAACTGCTCGCCGCATTGGGCTTTCGCGGTTCGTACACCGTCGAGTTCACCGAGGGCGTGGGCGATGATGGCGAGAGCCCCGAGGCCCTCTTCCGCAACGCGGTGCGAGACCTGAAGCTCCTAAGGAGGTGCCTGGGCGGATGACCCGGCCCGCTACGACAGGGGGCACAAGGTCTTCCTGGCGCAGGGGCTGACCAAGAGCATGTTCGCCGGTCGGCTGGCAAAGAAGAGGAGCCGCCCGCGCGCCGCCGGACACCGGTCCTCTCGCCGGCTCACTTCAGCCGGTAGAGCGTCTCCCCAGCCTTCTGGACGTAGAGGTAGCCCTCGGCCTCGCGGTTCACCTGGCATTCGAGCCCGCTCCCTGACTCAGCCCTTCTCGGTGAGCCAGACTCCCGCGGCGATCAGGATCGAGCCGGCGATCAGGCCGAAGCCGATGCGCTCGTCGAGGACCAGCCAGGAGGCCGCGTAGGTCATGGGCGGGATGGTGTGGAGATAGACGCCGACCTTCTGGGATTCGGTCCTGCGCAGTGCCTGGAAGTAGAGCAGATTGGCCAGGAAGCCGCAGCCGAACCCCAGGAACCCGATGGTCTGCCAGGCCTCCAGCTCGATCTGCGCCGGGGAGAAGCCGAGGTGCCGCATCTCCCAGATTCCGGCCGGCAGCGTGCAGATGGCCCCCATGGCCGTGACCACGGCGATGAGCTCCAGGGCGCCGAGCTCGGTGCTCAGGCGCTTGCCGTAGACGGTGAAGGCCGCCCACAGGAAGATGCTGACGAAGACTAGCCCGTCGCCCAACAGGTGTGAGCGCAGATCGACGCCGCGCAAAACGTCCGGGCCGAGGACCAGGAGCACCCCGGCCATGGCCAGCGCGATTCCGCCGGCCTTGCGCGCGGTGACCTTTTCGTGCAGAAAGAGGGCGGCGATCAGGGTGATCGACAAAGGACCGGTCATGGCCCAGAGCGATGCGTTGGAGGCGGTGGTGTGCCCGATGCCGATGGTCTGTGTGCCGTAGTGCAGGCCCGTCCCGAGCAGGCTGAGGAGGAAGAGCCGCCTCCACCGGCCCGGTCCCCCGGCGAAGATGACGGAGCGTCGCCGGATAAGGATCGGCGTGAAGCACAGCGCGGCAATGACCAGGCGCAGCGCCACCAGCGTCAGCGGCGGGACCGTCTCCAGGGCCACCTTGGTGGCGATGAAGGAGATGGCTTCCAGAGGAAGCAGGCGATCAGCAGGACCACGGGCATCGGCAGGCTCATGGCGTCCTATCGTGGAGGGGGCGGGGCTGCTGACGCGGCATCACCATTCTTGGGCTTCCTAGAGAACCACACTAGACCAATACCGATTGCCCCGCAAGCAGCTAGCGCTGCAAGAAGCACCACGCATTCCTTCATGGCGAACAACCTTCCGTAATCGCTCTTGCCGAACATGTTTCTCAGTCTCGTATCTGCAGCCGATCGCGCGACTCAAAGAATATCTGCCTATCAGGACCCGCGACTGTATGTGGCGCGCAATCTATCTCATACTTCTTCTTGAGGAGTTGCCGCAATTCAGTTTCCGTTAGCTGGTCCAAAGTGTTATGTTCTCCGAAGCCCAAGCTCGCGCTCAACCCGGTGGCCGAGATCCCGGGCAGCTTCACCGGCCCGGCCTCGCGGGTCTACCTGTACTACACGGACGACCTCAAGTGGTGGGTCGATCCGCTGAAGATTGAAGTCGGCCGGTAGCTATGGCCTCAGGCGGCGCCGGGCCCCGGGGAAGTCCCCGGGGCCCGCGCCTTTCCGGACCGGGCCGGGGCGCTCCGGGCCTTCCCGGGGCCTGTCAGCCGACCGGCGCCTGGAGGTAGGCGGCCAGGAGCCGGGCGCAGTTGGCGAGCCCGGCTTTGGCGATGACCTCGCAGCCGTGGGTGTTGTCGGTGGGGATGCACAGCGCGCCGGAGCGCGGCACGCGCCCGGAGCTCTGGGCCGCGGACGCGTCTGTGCCGTAGCTCTCGTACACCGCGC